>JASHPR010000711.1 GCA_030038015.1 Streptosporangiaceae bacterium | reverse complement strand
CACGGCCGCCGGGTTCGCGGCCGCGCGCGCCGGCTCCCCGCCGCCACCGCCGCCACCGAGCACGGTCGTGGTGCCGGCCTCGCAGGCGTCGCTGTCCGCGCAGCAGGCCGGCCGGCCGCAGATCGCCTTCTACCAGACCTCGGGCGACAGCCATACGGTGTTCGTGCTGCACGGCGTGGGCTGGATGCCGGGCCAGACCGTGACGGTGGCGCTGGCCGGGCGGGGCGCCTCCCGGGAGCACCCCGTCGTGGACCGCGCGGGCACGTTCAGCTATGCCATCGACCAGGGCCACGAGTTCTTCCGCGGCGCCCTGCCGGCCGGAACCTACCACGTGATCGTCACCGCACCGGGCGGCGCGAGAGCGGAGGCGAGCTTCGTCGTGCACCCCATGCCCGCCGGGCCGGCCCCGGCCGGCGGCCCGCCGGCGCCTGGGCCCAGCGGCCCGGCCGGGAGCTAGGCCAGAGCTGGCCGCCCGTCAGACCACCTGCGTCCACCACAGGTCTTCCTGGCGGGAGCACCACGCCGGGTCGCCGAGCCTGGCCAGGTCACCCGGGGCGATGACCCCGGCGTCGATGAGCACTCCCACGGCGACCTCGTCGGAAAGCCGGATACCGGAGCGGACCAGGCTGCGTTCGACGATCTTGCGGCGCAGCACCTTGATGTGCTCACCGACGCGCGCCGACAGCCGGTCCCGGAACGCCGGGTCGCTGTCGAAACACTCGATCTCATGATGGGCGCCGGTCACCTCGAGCGAGGCGCGCGCGATCTCGGGCGTGCGGGGCAGCGGCGTGCTCCGCGCCGGATCGAGCAGCCAGGGGCGGCACCACATCAGGGCAACGAGGAAGAGCTTGGTGTTCGGGTCCAGGTACAGCGGCAGCAGGGTCGGATCGCCGTCGGCCCGGCCGGCGGGCCCACGGACGTCCCCATCCGCCGCCGCCCGGACGGTGACGACGAGGCGCAGCGGCTGGCCCTCGTCCAGCATCGCGCGGGAGCCGATCAGCGCGCTTCCCTCCCGGAGGAACCACCCAGCCGACGGCTCGCCGGGCTCGTCCATGCGGGGCAGCCGTATCCGGTACCCGCTGCCCTCCGCGTACAGCGCGTGCGTGTAGCTGAGGTTGGCGACCCAGGCACCGCCCGCTGTGGCGCTGACCGCGCCCGCTCGCCGGGACAGGCCGCGGCCCGCCGGGATCACCAGGTCAGCGTCGGGCCCCCGGCCGAAGACCAGCCGGGTGCCGTCGGGAACCCCGATCACCCGCCCTGCCGGGGTGGTGACGTGCGCCGCCGGAGTCGAATCGAGCGCCATCACCGTCCTGCCCGCGGGTGTGCTGCCGCCACGCCAGCGTGGCCTGCGCCGCCCGGCGGCGCCGTCGGCCTGCGTCGCGTGCGGTAGCGGGCATTCTAGGGCTGCGGCTGCCGGTCCGGCATCCCGGAGTTCGGGGATGGCCAGGCGGGGCATCGCCGCGGTTGGCTTTGGTTTACCGGGGCGGGGCGGCGGCGCATAGGGGGAGGCCGCCTGCACCTGCGGTCGACCAAGGGAACCTGCGCGGCGAGCCACTCTCGGCGCGCGGGGGGTCATGGGGGGACCTTTCGGTCTGGCATTGCCGTCCCGCCCCGGCCAGCCCACCAGGCTGCGGCGCGCCCGCGTGCCACGACTCCCGCAGCCGGCTTCCCGCGGCGCCGCGTCCCCGCTCACCTGCGCCGCGCGTCCCCGCTCACGGCCGCGCGTCCCCGCTCACCTGCGGCCGCGCGTCCCTCCTCACCTGCGGCCGCGCGTCCCTCCTCACCCACATCACGTGTGGCCGGCCGCGGCGCACGGCATCCGGGCGGGGAATTAGCGGCTGTTTTCATCCGCTTGCGGCCATTGTTCTCCAGGTAGAACGGCTACAGGGTGTGTAAATCACCGGTGGGCGTGGAATAGGACTCCCGTAATTGATCTAGACGGGGGGAGATCAGTGCCTGCACGAACTACGGCCCGTACGGCCGCTCGCCGCACCCCGGCGAGCGCCCGCACCCGGTCGACGAGCGGCAGCGCGCCTCGGCGCACCGCGAGCCGTCCGAGGACACAGGCCAGCACCAGGACGACCGTGAGCAGGTCGACGCGCACGACGGCCACCAGGAACGCGCCGTCGGCCGTGGCCGCGGCCCGGACGGTCTCGTCCGCAGCCACCAAGGTGACGTCGGCAGCTACCAAGATGACGGCGGCAGCCACCAAGGCCACGTCTTCTGCCAAGACGATGTCCACCGCCATGCAGGCGATGAACACCGCCACGAAGGCCATGACCAACGCCGCCAAGTCGCTGACGGCAGCCGCCAAGACGATGTCGTCCGCAAAGATGATGACCGAGGCTGCGCCGAGGACCGCGGCCAGGTCGAGGAGCACGGCGAGGCCGGGCGGCAGGGCATCGAGGGCGGGGAGCGGCGCAGCCAAGCCGGCGAGCGCGTCCGCCGGGCCGGGCACCGCGGCGGACAAGCCGACCACCGCGGCCCGGTCGAGGACCGCCGCGGCCAAGCCGGGCACGGCGGCCAAGCGCACCACCGCCGGGGCGAAAGCGCAGGCCACCGCGAAGCCCAAGGCAAACGGCGGCAAGGCCAGCCGGCCGAAGATGAGCGCCGTCAAGGCATCTTCAGGCAGGCAGTCCGCGCCGAATCTCAGAGTCGCCTCGCCGCCACGCAGCTCCAGCGAGGATCAGTACGGCGGCCTGCTGGCTGGCCTCATCCGCTGAGCCACGCAGCGCAGCGCCCCGGGGAACCGATGCGGGACCCCGGGGCGCGCCCGCGCCATGATCAGCGCGCGGCCAGCACCTCTGCGATCTTCTTGGCTGCCCCGGGCGGGTCCTCGGCGTCGTGCAGCACCTCGCCCCAGGACCACCGGTAGTACCAGCACAGCCGGCCGTCGTCGTCGGTGCCCGGGATGCAGTCGATGCACTCGGCCAGCATCGAAGCGCCGGGTATGAACACGTGCAGGGCGGCCGGGTAGGTAGTTTTCACCGTGGCATGGAAGCCCACGGTGTCGAGCGCCGTCGCCAGACGGTGCAAGTGGTAACTGCGTACGTGGTCGTGCGTGCCGTCCTGCATCTCACCTGCCTTGCGGGGTCGGCACATTGTCGGTGCGGGCAGGCCCACCTTGTCAAGCCCGCCCGCCGGGCCGGAGGTCAGCCTCCAGCTGCTCCGTATTCCGGGTAGTCGCCATACCCTTCGTTGCGGTATGGGCCGGCCGGCGGGTATGCCGCCGGGTCGTGCTGGCCATCCTGGTAGC
Organism: Streptosporangiaceae bacterium; assembly: GCA_030038015.1. Taxonomy (GTDB): domain Bacteria; phylum Actinomycetota; class Actinomycetes; order Streptosporangiales; family Streptosporangiaceae; genus JASHPR01. The sequence goes on along the minus strand of JASHPR010000711.1, from coordinate 823 downwards.
CGTCTGGCAGGCAGCGCGCCTGGCCATGGCGCCCGTGACCGTCCCGGTAGCCGGGGATACCCGGATCCGGAGGCCCGTTCTGTGCCTGCGGCTGCTGCCAGTAATCATCCCCGGCCTGCCCGGCTCCCCCGGCTGCGGCCTGCGGCAGGTAGGAGTCCCGCTGGCCATTGCCGGGCGTCGCCGGATAACCGTCGTACCTGGCGGCCACCGCCTGCTGGCTGTCCGGCATCACGTAGCTGCCGTACGGGTTGCTCGCGGCCGCCGGGGGAGCGGGCGGAGGGCCGGCCGCGGCGGAACCGCGCGGGGGGTACGGGTATGCGTAGGGGTCCCGGGCCCCCAGCGGGTCCGTCGGGTAGGCGTGCGCGTTCGTGCGATCCGCGTCGCCGCCATCGCCGAGGTGCCGCGGGGCCGCATGCTGTGCGCTCGGACGCTCCGGCGGGTGCTGCGCGGCGGCGCGCCGGGGTGCTTCCCGCAGCGGTTCCGGTCGCTGCCCGGCCGGGTACCCAGCGGGGCGCTGCGGCGTGGGGTACTGCGCGGTGGGACCGTCATAGCTGGCGAACTGCTGCGTGGGGGCCAGGTACGCGCCCGTGGCACCGGAACCGCCGGGCGGCGTGTCGCCTCGCCCGTTGCGGTACGACCTGCCGTCGGAGGCCGGGACCTTCGGGAAAGAAGGGCTGGTCAGCGGGTCGTCGTCAGGATCGAGCCGCGGCCGGTCCTGACGGGCGGGCGGGACGTCGCGTGGCCGGTCCCGCCGGGCCGGGGCGGCGTCGCGGATCACCGGGAGCGGAAGGCTGGCCGGGCCGGCGCTCAGGCCCCGGTCACC
>JASHPR010000710.1 GCA_030038015.1 Streptosporangiaceae bacterium | reverse complement strand
CGGGGGGCCGGAGCCGGGGGCGGCCCACGGCGCCGCGGCCGCGGCGGGCATGCCGACCGTCTCCGGCGGCGGCCCGGCGGAGGCCCCTGCCCAGCCTGCGGGCGCTGAGCGGGATACGCTGGCCGGTGCCGAAGGCAGCACCGGTAAGGTATCGGGCGAAGCAGGCGAGTCTGAGCAGGGGACGACGGAAGGCACGGAGGCCGGCGAGTGACACAGGCCACGGGCGCACTGCCCGGGCACGAGGCAGGGCAGGCGTACGCGCCGCCCGGCAGGCGCTCGGCGCGCTCGGTGGCCAACGCCCTGCTGGCGCTGACCAAGCCGCGGATCATCGTCGAGCTGCTGGTCACCACCGTGCCGGCGATGCTGCTCGCCCGCCGCGGGCTGCCCGCGGTGGAGCTGATCGTGATCACCCTGGTCGGCGGCACGCTGGCGGCGGGCAGCGCGAACACGATCAACTGCTACATCGACCGCGACATCGACGCGGTGATGCGGCGCACGTCACGGCGGCCGCTGGTGGCCAGGGGCGGCAGCGCCGCCATCAAGCCGGCCGAGGCCCTGGTTTTCGGGATCCTGCTGGGGGCCGCGTCCACCCTGCTGCTCGGCACGATGGTGAACTGGCTGGCCGCGGTGCTGGCCGACGCGGCGATCCTGTTCTACGTCTTCGTCTACACGCTCGGCCTGAAGCGGCGGACCGCGTCGAACATCGTGATCGGCGGTGCCGCCGGCTGCTTCCCGGTGCTGGTCGGCTGGGCGGCGGTGACCGGGCGGGTCGGCCTGCCCGCGATCGTGCTCTTCGCCGTGATCTTCTTCTGGACCCCGCCGCACTTCTGGGCGCTGGCGATCAAGTTCCGCGACGACTACGCGGCGGCGAACGTGCCCATGCTGCCGGTGGTGGCGTCGGCACCGGTGGTGACGCGGAAGATCGTGATCTATTCCTACATCATGGTCGCGGCCACGCTCGCGCTCGTCCCGTACGCCGGATGGCTGTACGGGTGCTGCGCGCTGGGGCTCGGCATCTGGTTCCTGGCCGAGGCCCACGCGCTGCGCGCCCGGGTCACCGCCGGCGACGCGCCGGCGCCGATGCGGCTCTTCCACCGGTCGATCGCCTACCTGACCCTGCTGTTCACCGCGGTCGCCGTGACGTCGCTGCTGCCGCTGGGCCGGTGGTAGCGGCCCGTCACCTGCAAAGGACCATCTGACGATGAGCTCGGGCGGCACCCACAGCCGGCGGGTGTTCCTTCGCCGCGCCGCTGCCGCCGCGGCAATCGTCCCCGCGGCCGCCGCCGCCGGCTGCGACACCCCAGGCGGCACGGTCAAGGCGGCGGGAGGCCCGGCCCGCAAGGCGGTGGCGCCGCGCCCGGTGCCGGAGAATTCGCTGCCGGGCGACCCGCGCTGGGAGATCAGCAACCTCGGCGCCCCGGACGAGGTCATGGGCTACGCCGGGCAGAGCAGCGTGCTCCCTGGCCAGCCGGTCGACCTCTACGTGTCGACCACTGCGCGCGAGTTCAAGGTCGTGGCGTTCCGCATCGGCTGGTACAACGGCGACCTGGCCCGCAAGGTCTGGGAGTCCGCGCCGGTGCACGGGAGCCAGCAGCAGGCGGCCGGCTTCATCGAGGAGACCAGCACGGTCACTACCGACTGGGGGGCCTCGCTGACCGTGCCGACCGACGGCTGGCCTGCCGGGTCCTACCTGCTCCGGCTCGACGCGCACTCCGGCGCGCAGCGGTACATCCCGCTGACCATCCGCTCGGCGAGCACCGCGGGCAAGGTGGTGCTCAAGAACTGCGTCGCGACCTGGCAGGCCTACAACACCTGGGGCGGCTACGACCTGTACAACGGGCCAGACGGCAGCTACGACACGCGCTCGTACGCGGTCAGCCTGGACCGGCCCTACGACCAGGAGGGCGCCTACCTGTTCATGGTCTACGAGCGGAAGCTGATCAACCTGGCCGAGCGCCTGGGCCTGCCGCTCGCGTACCTGACCAGCATGGACATCGCCAGCGACCCGAACGCGCTGGACGGGGCGAGCGCGCTCATCTCCCTCGGCCACGACGAGTACTGGTCCCCGCCCGAGCGCGCGAACGTCACCGCGGCCAGGGACGCCGGGGTCAACCTGGCGTTCCTCGGCGCGAACGCGATGTTCCGGCGGACCAGGCTCGCGCCGACGGCGCTCGGCGCCGGCCGGCTGGTGATCTGCTATAAGACCAGCTACATGCAGGACCCGATGTACGGCGTGGACAGCGCGCTGGTGACCAGCGACTGGCGGGAGCCGCCGGACCCGGACCCGGAGTCGTCGGTGATCGGGACGCTGTACGAGGGCTACCCGACCGTCGCCGACTACGTGGTGGCCACGCCGGACGCCTGGATGTTCGCCGGCACCGGCGCGCAGAAGGGCACCAGCTTCGCGGCCCTGGTCGGGATCGAGTACGACCGCGTCAACCCCGGCTACCCGGTGCAGCGGCCGGTCCAGATCCTGTCGCACTCCCCGCTGACCTGCAACGGGGTGAACAGCTACGCCGACTCGGCCTACTACACGCACAGCAGCGGGGCCGGCGTGTTCAACGCGGGCACGATGCGGTGGGTGGAGTCGTTCGGGCCGCCGCTGTACAACTGGGGGATCACCAGCGCGTGCGGCCAGTTCACCCGCCAGGTGACGTCCAGCATCCTGCGCGCGTTCGCCGACGGGCCTGCCGCGGCGAAGTACCCGGCGCACGACAACCTGGACGCGATGAACGAGTGGCCGGGCGACCCGATCGCGGCTGGATACAACCTCTGGCCGCCGATCGTGCTGTAACCAACCGCGCGCGTAACCGCTCTTGCCCGGGCAGCGGCGGCGGGGATCCGTGGGCCGGCAGTGATCTGCTCGCCGGCAAGATGACGGAGCAGACGGCCGCTCGCGCGCGTTCAGGGCCGTCAGCCGCGGAAATTGCCGGCCTGCGCCCCACATTGCAGGGGCTTGCACATGCGATCAACCGGATGCGGTCAATATATCCGGCCATGATGGATATGTCATACGCACGTACCCGATTATCGAACGAGCCTGCCGATACCTTCCGCTCGGCTGAAATACCGAAAGGCGCGAGGTTCAGCAGCTTTATCTGGGGTATCACCGTGCGTACTTGCCGGGAGTCGGCCGCGCAGCACAGTTTATGCGAGCGGGATGCTCTGCCGTCCATGGAGAATCGAGGTGGTGGCCGGTGTCTCTCCCGCTCAGGGTGGCCACCCTCATCGTGGCTTTTTTCGCGGTGGCTGCCGTCGTCGCGTTCGTGGTCGTCCAGTACTTCCTGGCGAGCAGCGGGCCGCCCGTTGAGAATTACACCGCAAACGTGACCCCGAATACCGGCGCGTCGGTCAGCGTGGTTATGCAGGAGGCTGCGCAGACGACCGTCGGCACGGATCCCGACTGGGTGACCTACTTCATGCTGAGCCCGCAGACTCACCAGTGGGTGCACACGACTAATTTCGAGGTGCCCGCGGGCAGCCGGATCAATTTCACGATCTTTGGCTACGACGGGTGCACCCCGCTCCGGAACCAGCTCTGGGGGAAAGTCACCGGGACAATCGGAAACATCATGTTCGTCGATGGAAAGCCGGTTTCCCAGCTTAACTCCTACGCCCAGTGCTCGGTCGCGCATACGTTCGCCATCCCGAACCTGGGGATCAACGTGCCGGTGGCCTCGCCCATGACGTACCAAGCCAACGAGCACCTGTGCAGCACCTCGCCGTGCACTCCCAACAACCCGCACACCGTGGTCCGGTTCAGCATCGTGACGCCGTCGGCGCCGGGGGTGTTCTTCTGGCAGTGCAAGATCCCGTGCGGGCTCGGCTACCTGGACGGGAACGGCGGCCCCATGCAGACGATCGGCTTCATGACCGGCAACATGACGGTGGTTGGCTAGATGGCTGCCGAGGACACCGCCAGCCAGGCCGCTGGCCGCCGGGAGCCCGCCCACTGGCTGCGACTGGTCATCATCTGGGCCGCGGCGTCCCTGGCGGCGGATCTGGTGATCTGGTTTGTCTGGTACCCGCACCTGCCGCCGGGCCGGATGGGTGACGCGGCGCAGGGCCAGCAGTTCGACATCGCTGTGCTGGCCGTGTGCGCGGCGCCGGTCATCCTTTTCATCTTGGTCTACGGTGTCTACGCGGTGGTCGTCTGGCGGCACCGGCCGGGCGACGACGAGGACGGGCCGCCGATCCATGGCAACACGCGCGTCTCGGTGGCCTGGATCGTCATCACCTCGGCGCTGGTGCTGTTCCTGTTCGGGTTCGGCACCTACCAGCTGATCGTGCCCAACGGCGCGGGCGCTGGCCAGGGCGCGAGCCCGATCTGGAAGCCGGGCACGGTCGACCTGCAGGTCCAGGTGATCGGCCAGCAGTGGGTGTGGACCTACCGGTACCCGCAGTTCGGCGGGTTCGAGACCACCCAGCTGGTGCTGCCCAAGGGCGCGGTGGTCCAGTTCAATGTGACCTCGCTGGACGTCATCCACAGCTTCTGGGCCTACCAGCTGGGGGTGAAGGCCGACGCCAACCCGGGCGTGAACAACGTCGCCTACGTCAGGCCGCAGCAGCTCGGCACGTTCGTGGTCAGGTGCAGCGAGCTATGCGGGCTCTGGCACGCGGCGATGTTCAACTACGGCCAGGTGGTGACCCCCGGCCGGTTCCTCGCCTGGGCCAGGGCCACGCGGATCAGGCTGGCCAGCGTGACCAGGCTGCTTCCGCCGTACGCCACCACTTACGACCCGACCGAGATCAAGCATCTCGGCCCGGTGCTGGTCAAGCTCGGCCTGACCGGGGCGGGCGGCGGCTATTACGGCTCGCAGTACCCGGTGGGACCGTGACGCGCCGCCCATGCCGCGGGCAGTGATGCCACGACCGACGACGAAGAGGTGACCGATGTCCGTCGACATTCAGCGCGCCGGCGCGCAGCGCCCGGGAGGCCCGCCGCCCGGTGAGCCCAGGCACGCCCGGGTATGGTGGCAGCGGCCCAACATTGTCACCGGGCTGATCGGCGCGACCGGTGGCTACTTCTTCGGCCACTGGCTCGGCAATGCCCTGGGTTCCGGCTACCAGCAGGTCGCCACCTCGGACCAGAACAACCTGGCGATCGTGCTCGGGTACGTGTTCCTCCTCGTCGGCTGGCTCGCTGGCCTGGGCGTGTTCAACGACCTGCTCCGTCAGATGATCGGGCGGACACTCCCGCACGAGGAGGAGGAGGCAGAGGCCCGGTCCGGCCTCGCCCGCTATTTCGCCTACACCCTCGACCACAAGGTCGTCGGCATCCAGTACCTGGTCGGCATGATCATCTACTTCTGCACCGCCGGGCTGTTCGCGATGGCGATCCGCGCCGAGCTGCTCTCGCCGACCTACCACATCTTCAGCTCGTCGACCTACCTCGAGATCGTCGGCGAGCACGGCACGATGATGATGATGCTGATGAGCTCGGCCATCACCGGGCCTTTCGGCAACTACCTGGTCCCGCTCATGATCGGCTCGAAGCGGGTCGCGTTCCCCCGGATCGAGGCGCTGTCGTTCTGGCTCACCCCCGTTGCCTTCCTGGTCCTGCTGTCCTCGCTGCTGATCGGCGGCTTCCCGTTCGGCTGGACCGGGTACGCGCCGCTCTCCATCCAGGCCACCGAGGGCGCGGACAGCTACGCGTTCGCGTTCGGCCTCATGGGCATCTCGATCATCCTGGCCGGCTTCAACCTGATCGTCACGATCATCTGCTACCGGGCGCCAGGGATGCGCTGGAGCAGGCTGCCTATCTTTGTCTGGGCGGTGCTGACCACCAGCTTCCTCATGGTGCTCGCCGCTCCCGTGCTGGTCGGCGGCATGTACATGCTCCTTACCGACCGGACGGTGCAGACCGCGTTCTTTTCCGACCAATTGGGCGGCAGCCCGTACCTGTACGAGAACGTGTTCTGGTTCTTCGGCCACCCTGAGGTGTACATCCTGGCCCTGCCCGGTTTCGGCGTCGTCTCCGAGCTGCTGCCGGTCTTCTGCCGCAAGCCGCTGTTCGCCTACAAGGTCTCGGCGGCTGGAATGCTCGGCGTCGGGGTCCTCAGCTTCTTCGTCTGGCAGCACCACCTGTTTGTAAGCGGCATCAACCCTGACATGCGGCCGCTGTTCATGCTCACCACCGAGCTGATTTCGGTCCCGACCGGGTTCATTTTCCTGGTCGCGCTGGGAACACTGTGGCAGGCGAAGATCCGGTTCACGGTGCCGATGCTGTTCTGCTTCGCGTTCTTCTTCAACTTCCTGATCGGCGGGGTCACCGGGGTGTTCCAGTCCGATGTCCCAGCCGACACCACCGTGCACGGCTCGTTCTTCGTCATGGCTCACTTCCACTACACGATCATGGGTGGCCTGATCTTCGCGTTCATGGGCGCCTGCTATTACTGGCTGCCCAAGATGATGGGGATCAAGCTGGACCAGACCCTCGGCAAGATCCAGTTCTGGACCATGTTCATCTTCTTCAACTCGACGTTCCTGCCGCTGTTCGCCGTGGGCATGGCCGGCCAGCCGCGGCGGGTGTTCGAGTACGCGCGGAACCTGGAAACGCTCAACGACTGGGTGTCGATCTCGTCGTTCTGCCTTGGCGGATCGATTCTCATCTTCGTGATCAACTTTGTGTACTCGACGGTCATCGTCCGGATTCGCGAGGAGGGGAACCCCTGGCGCTCCCGCGGCCTGGAATGGCAGGTCCCCTCGCCGCCGCCGCACGAGAACTTCCGGCACATCCCGGTCGTGCTGTCGGGTCCTTACGAGTACGGGGTGAAGGGCGCGCCGCCGGTCGCGGACCTGAACCCGCCGGCCGGGGTGCTGGCCAGGGCCTACGCCTCGGCCGAGGCTGGGATGGAGGCTTGAGATGGCCGAGGCGGCGGCGCGGCCCCCGGAGGACGTAATCCGCGAGGCCGAGGAGCAGGGTTTTCAGCACGAGGCGGCCCTGAACTCGGCCTGGGCCGGGTCACGGCTCGCGCTGGGCGCGCTCACGTTCCTGCTTGGGTCGTTCGTGTTCGCGTTCTTCTACCTGCGTTCCCTGAACTCGCACGGCATGTGGTACCCGGCCGGCTTCGCCGGGCCACGGCAGTGGTCTGGAGCGCTGATCATGGCCTTCGTGGTCGCCAGCGCCGTGCTGCAGTCGCTGGTGCTTGAGCGGCTGAAGGCCGGGCATAAGACGTCCTGGATCCTCGGCGCTTCGCTGGCGCTGGCGCTCGGGCTCGGGGCGATCGGCGTTCAGGTCTGGCAGTTGCTGAACGAGCCGTTCTACCCGGGGAGCTCGGGCTTCGCCAGCGTGTTCACCGGTGCGACGCCGGTCTTCGTGATGACCATCTTCGGCGCGATGATCTGGCTGGAGATCCTGATTGTGGCCGCGGCGAAGATACCGGGGATCTTCTTCGTCGAGCAGCCGCCCACCTATGCCGAGGCCTTCCGGCTCCAGCGCTTCCAGGCCAGGCTCAGCGCGTTCACCCTGGTCTGGAACTACCTGGCCGCGGTCGCGGTGCTGCTGTGGATTCTCTTCTACCTGGTGCACTGACCCACGCCATGAACCCTCTTCCCGCCCCCTGGTGGCTCAGCGCGGTGGCGCTGGCGTGCTATGCGGTGGCGGCTGGGGCGCACCTCGCCCTGGTCCGGCGCCGCCGCGGGACGGCCAGGGACGCGGTGTCCGTTCAGGCCGGGCTGCTGATCGCGCTGCTCGCGATCATCTCGCCGCTCGGGTACTGGTCGGGGATCTACCTGTGGGTCCGGGCGATCCAGGATCTCACGCTCAGCTTCATCGCCCCAGCCCTGATCGTGCTGGGACGTCCGTGGCTTGTGCTGCGCCAGCCCCCGCGGGGGGGACCGGACCGGGGCCCCCGCGCGGGCGGGGTCCGTGCCGTTGACGGGGTCTATGCGGCGGCCGGCGTCCGCGCCGCGGCCGGGGTCTGCGCCGCGGGTGACGGCGCCGCCGCCCCGCCGCGCGGTGATCTCCCCGAGGTGGAGACCGCCTGGTCCCGGGCCGGGCCGGTGCTCGCGGTCGCGGTTTTCAACCTGGCGTGGATCGGCTGGCACCTGCCCGCGGCGTTCGACCTCGTCCCCGGTCAGCCCGCCGTCCGCCTTGCCGAGCAGGCCTGCTACCTGGGCGCGGGGGTGTGGTTCTGGCTTCAGCTGGCCGGGCCGCGCCGGCCCGGCCGCTGGCAGGCACCGATCCGGCGGCTGGCGCTGCTGACCGCGACGGTCGCCGCCGGGACCGTCCTGGGGATGGTGCTCGTGTTCGGATCAAGCGTGATCTACCCCGCGTACGCGAACTCGGCGCATCACGTGATGACTGTCCTGGATGACCAGCAGCTCTCGGGAGCGGTGCTGTGGATGGGGATGCTGCCACCGCTGATCATCGCCGCGGTCGCGTTGCTCATGACGTGGCTGAATGACGAGGAGTCGGATAGTCAGGCCGGCCTGGATCGACTGCTCAGCCGCAGGACATCGGGCTGGGCTGCCCGATCGGGCCTACGCTGACTGGTTAGTTACCTGGAGGCATCATTGCCCGGATTGCTACTGGCGCAGGCGACGTCCGACAACGTCCCCGGGGGCGCGTACTTCTCGCTCTGGTTCCCGCTGGGCCTGTTCATCATCGTCGCGGCGATCTTGTGGGTGCTGTACTCGCGTCCGCACCGCCGGGTGCCGCCGCGCCGGCCCGCCCCGGCGCAGGCCGGCACGCCCGGTCAGCCGGGTCCGGCCGGTCAGCCGGGCACGGGTCAGCCGGGCACACCCGGTCAGCCGGGCACACCCGGTCAGCCGG
>JASHPR010000709.1 GCA_030038015.1 Streptosporangiaceae bacterium | reverse complement strand
CGTCCCGGAACGTGACGTCGCCGCCGAGCGCCACCGCCCCCACTGCCGAGCCGCTGGCCAGGCCGGGCAGCAGCCGGGCCGCCGCGTCGGCCGGGGCAGCGGCCGCGATCACCGCGCCGGCGATCACCGTCGGCACGAACGGGCCGGGGGCCACCGCCCGGCCGAACTGCTCGGCCACGATCACCAGTTCCGGCAGGCCGAAGCCCGACCCGCCGTACTCCTCCGGGAGGTGCAGCCCGAGCCAGCCCAGCTTCCCCAGCTCAGCCCAGAACTCCGGCAACCGTTCACTATCCGCCTCGAGCAGGTGCCTGGCGGCATCGCGGGCGCCGCGTGCGCCGAGGAACTCGGACACGGTCTCGGCGAGCGCGCGGTGGTCATCGGTGATAGCGATCCCTGGGCCAGCCATGGCCCATTGATATCACACGGTTTTGCGGCGAATAAGTGACCGGTTTGCGCAGCGCGGCAGGCTGTCAGGCCACGGATCCGCTGGGCTGGGGCGCGGGCGCCGGGCGGCAGGCCTCCCGCCGCCCGCGCACCGGGGCAGCCGCGGGAGGATGACCCGGTGCGGGCCGTCGGGGTGGACGCGTGCCGGGCCGGCTGGGTCGCGGTGGTGCTCGATGACGGGCAGCTGGCCGATGCCCGGCTGGCCGGCACGCTCGATGAGATCGCCGGCTCCTGCCCGGGCGCGGCGGCTATCGGCGTGGACATGCCGCTCGGCCTGGTCGAGCGGGGCTGGCGGGAGGCCGACCGGCTGGCCGCGGCCCGGCTCGGCGCGCACCGCAGCCGGCTGTTCATGGTCCCGCCGCGCGCGGTCTGGGAAGCGGGGAGCCACGAGGAAGCCGTACGCCGGTGCCGGCAGCTCACCGACCCGCCGGCCGGCTGCAGCAGGCAGGCCTGGGGGCTGCGGGAGAAGCTGCTGCAGGCGAACGAGCTCTACGCCCGCCGGCGGCACCCGCTGTTCGAGGTCCACCCCGAGCTCTCCTTCGCCGAGCTCAACGGCGGGACGCCGGTGGCGGCGGGCAAGAAGACCTGGAACGGCCAGATGACCAGGCGCGCGCTGCTCGCCCGGGCGGGCATCGTGCTGCCGGGCGACCTGGCGGCCGCGGGGTCCGTGCCGCCCGACGACGTCCTCGACGCGGCGGCTGCCGCGTGGAGCGCCGCCCGGATCGCCGGCGGCCGGGCATCCTGCCTGCCGCAGCCGCCGCAGCCAGCCGCGGACGGCGGCGCGATAGCGATCTGGTTCTGAGCGGTCTGGGGGGCCGGCGGGCGGCAGCTATTCCCCTTTCGCTGGCAGCCGCGCAGAGTAATGGCCTAGGAGGTGCGTCCGGGTGGGAGATGCGGTCGTCGGCGTGGTGGCGAACCCGCTGTCCGGCCGCGACATCCGGCGCCTGGTCACGCAGGCCTCGGTGTTCCCCACGGCCGAGAAGGCCAGCATGATCGGGCGGATGCTCACCGCGTTCCAGGCGGTCGGCGTGCACCGGGTGCTGCTGTCCACCGACCTCGGCGGCATCTCCGCCGCGGTGCTGCGGGCCGTCCGGGGGCAGCGTCACCAGGGCGTGGCCTGGCCCGAGGTGGAGTTCCTCGACGGCCGGCCGATCCGGCAGACCGCGCAGGACACGGTGGACGCCGTCCGGCACATGGTCGGCGCGGGAGCACGGGTGGTCGTCTGCCTCGGCGGCGACGGCACGGCCAGGGTCGCGGCCACGGCAATCGGCGACGCGGCGCTGCTGCCGCTGTCGACCGGGACAAACAACGTGTTCCCTGTGGTCAGGGAGGCGACGATCGCCGGCCTGGCGGCGGGCCTGGTGGCGACCGGGGCGGTCCCCGCCGCCCGCGCGACGTCCCGGGCCAAGGTGATCGAGGCGCGGGCCGGGGGCCGGGCGGAGACCGCGCTCGTGGACGTCGCCGTGTCCACCGAGCGCCACGTCGGGGCGCGCGCGGTGTGGGACCCCGCCACGCTGACGCAGCTGTTCTGCGCGTTCGCGGAACCCGACGCGATCGGCCTTTCCAGCATCCTGGGGCAGCTCGCCCCGGTCGGCCGCCAGGAACCGCACGGGGTGTTCGCCCGGATCGCTCCCGGAGCCCCGCGCCAGGTGCTCGCGCCGATCGCGCCGGGGCTCGTCGCGCCGGTCGGAGTGGGCGAGATCGCCCCGCTCGAGCCCGGAACCGACTACCCGATCGAGGCCAGGGCGGGCGTCATCGCCGTCGACGGCGAGCGCGAGCTCACCTTCGAGCCCGGCGAGCAGCCGGCCGTCCGGCTGCGCACCGACGGGCCGCGGTGCGTGGACGTGCCCGCGGTCCTGGCCGAGAGCGCCCGCCTCGGCCTGCTCAGACGTGCCTGATGCCGGCGCCGGCCGTGATGCCGGCACGCACCGCCAAGGAGGACAGATGACCGACACGCTGGAGCGCAGGAGCCTGACCCGGGAGCAGCTGCTCGAGGCGTACCGGACGATGCGGGCGATCCGGGAGTTCGAGGAACGGGTGCACCGCGAGTTCGCCACCGGCGAGATCCCGGGGTTCGTGCACCTGTACGCCGGCGAGGAAGCGTCGGCGGCCGGCGTGTGCCTGAACCTCGACCAGCGCGACACGATCGCCAGCACCCACCGCGGCCACGGCCACTGCATCGCCAAGGGCGTCGACGCCGGCGAGATGATGGCCGAGATCTACGGCCGCCGGACCGGCAGCTGCCACGGCAAGGGCGGGTCGATGCACATCGCCGACCTGTCCAAGGGCATGCTCGGCGCCAACGGCATCGTCGGCGGCGGGCCGCCGCTGATCTGCGGCACGGCCCTGGCCGCCAAGATCAAGGGCACCGGCGGGGTCAGCGTCGCGTTCTTCGGGGACGGCGGCAGCAACCAGGGGACCACGCTGGAGTCCATGAACCTGGCCTGCGTGTGGAACCTGCCGGCCATCTTCGTCGCCGAGAACAACGGCTACGCCGAGTCGACGGCCAGCAGCTGGTCGGTGGCCAGCGACAACATCGCCGACCGGGCGGCCGGGTTCGGCATGCCCGGCGTGATCGTGGACGGCTTCGACTTCTTCGCCGTGCACGAGGCGGCGAGCGAGGCGATCGCCCGGGCCCGGCAGGGCGGCGGCCCGACGCTGCTGGAGATGAAGTTCACCCGCTACTACGGCCACTTCGAGGGCGACCAGCAGACCTACCGGGCCGACGAGGTCGCCCGGGCCCGGGCGGAGCTGGACTGCCTGACGCGCTTCGCCGCCCGGGTGACCGAGACCGGCGAGCTCGCCCAGGCCGACCTCGACGCCGTCGACGCCGAGGTGGCGGCCATGATCGACAAGGCGGTCGAGGAGGCGAAGGCCGCGCCCCTGCCGGCCGAGGCAGACCTGCTCACCGACGTGTACGTCCGTTACTGACCGGGAGGCTGTCCATGGCACGCAGCATCACCTACCGGGAGGCGCTCAACGAGGCGCTGGCCCAGGAGATGGAACGGGACTCCAGCGTGATCGTGATGGGCGAGGACAACGCGGGCGGCGAGGGGGCGCCCGGCGAGCAGGACGCCTGGGGCGGCGTGCTCGGGGTGACCAAGGGCCTGTACCACCGGTTCCCCGGCCGCGTGCTGGACACCCCGATCTCCGAGTCGGCGTTCATCGGCGCCGCGATCGGCGCGGCAACCGCCGGGATGCGCCCGGTGGCCGAGCTCATGTTCGTCGACTTCATGGGCGTCTGCTTCGACCAGATCTACAACCAGGCCGCGAAGTTCCGGTACATGTTCGGCGGCAAGGCGGTCACGCCGGTCGTGATCCGCACCATGTACGGGGCGGGCCTGCGCGCCGCGGCGCAGCACTCGCAGTGCCTGTACCCGCTGTTCACCCACATCCCCGGGCTGAAGGTGGTGCTGCCGGCCACCCCCTACGACGCGAAGGGCCTGATGATCCAGGCGATCAGGGACGACGACCCGGTCATGTTCTTCGAGCACAAGGCGCTGTACGACCTCGCCGGGCCGGTGCCGGAGGAGAGCTACACGCTGCCGTTCGGCGAGGCGAACGTGGTGCGCGAGGGCGGCGACGTCACGATCATCACGCTCGGCCGGATGGTGCACACCGCGCTGGAGGCGGCCGGGCAGCTCGCCGCAGGCGGCACCGAGTGCGAGGTCGTCGACCTGCGCACGACCAGCCCGCTGGATGAGGACACCGTGCTGGAGAGCGTCGAGAGCACGGGGCGGGTGGTCGTCGTCGACGAGGCGCACCCGCGGTGCTCGATCGCCACCGACATCTCGGCGCTCATCGCCCAGCAGGCCTTCGGCGCGCTGCGGGCCCCGATCGAGATGGTGACCGCGCCGCACACGCCGGTGCCGTTCTCCAGCACGCTCGAGGACCGCTACATCCCGGACGCGCAGCGGATCGCGAACGCCGTCAAGACCGTCACCGGGTGGACCCGGTGACCGACGACCGGATCGTCGCGGTGACGATGCCGAAGTGGGGCCTGTCGATGCGGCTCGGCAAGATCACCGGCTGGGCGGTCGCCGAGGGCGACGAGGTGAGCGTCGGCGACGACCTGGCCGACATCGAGACGGACAAGATCGCCGGGACGCTGGAGGCGGCCGGCGCCGGGACCGTGCGCCGGATCATCGCCCGGGTCGGCGAGGACGTCCCGGTCAGCGGGACGATCGCGCTGATCGCCCCGCCCGGCGTGAGCGACGCCGACCTGGACGCCGCCGCGCACCAAGCGCGCGCCGTGATCGACACGGGCGTGCCGGAGGAGGCAGCGGGCGAGCCGGTGGTGGAGACCGCCGACGTGGCCGGGCGGAAGATCCGCTACGCCGGCGCGGGCCAGGACGGCGACGTGGTGCTGCTCGTGCACGGCTACGGCGGTGACCGCAACTCCTGGCTGTTCCTGCAGGCGCCGCTGGCCGCGCGGCACCGCGTGTACGCGCTGGACCTGCCCGGGCACGGCACGTCGTCCAAGGACGTCGGCGACGGCTCGGTGGAGCTGCTCGCCGGCGCCGTCCTCGGCGTGCTCGACGCGCTCGGCGCGCGGCGCGC
>JASHPR010000708.1 GCA_030038015.1 Streptosporangiaceae bacterium | reverse complement strand
CACCGGGTCGGCCAGCGCGTCGGCGAGCTGGTCGAGCGCGGCGAGCGTGTGCGCGCTGATCACGGCGTCGCAGTGCGGCCAGGCGGCGGCCATGCCGCCGGCCAGCGGCTGGTAGCTCGCGCTCTTCGTGCGCGGGTTCACCCACACGATCCGGAACGCGACCAGCGACAGCCGCTCCATCTCGCGGCGCAGGACCTCCGGGTCGCCGGTGTCCCAGCCATCGGAAATGATCACGACGATGGCGCCCCTGGCCATGCCGCGCCGCCCGTAGACGTCGTTGAACTCCTTGATCGACTTGCCGATCTTGGTGCCGCCCAGCCAGTCGGGCGCCGCCTCGCCCGCGCGCTGCAGCGCCAGGCTGGGCAGGGTCCGCCGCAGCGCGGGCGTGATCCGCGTGAGCCGGGTGGCGAACGTGAACACCTCTGCCTGCGCCCCGCCGGCCGCGCAGTACAGCAGCTGGATCATGGCCCGCGCGTACGGCTCCATGGACCCGGAGATGTCGCACAGTACGACCAGCCGCCGCGGCCGCCGGGACGGGGCCCTTGAGATCAGCCTGAACGCATGGCCTCCGGTTCGCCTGGCTTGCCGGAGCGTTGACCGAAGGTCGGTGCGCGGCCCGCCGGGCCTGCGGCGCTCCCTGCGGGACCGGCGCATGGGGACGGCCAGGGTGATGCTGCGCATCAGGCCGACGAGCAGCGCCAGCTCGGACTCGGACATCTCGGCGAAATCCTGCCCGGCCAGCCGCTCGACCGTGCTGCCCAGGTAGCGGTGCTCGATCTCGCGCTCCGGCTCGCCCGCGTCCCCGCCTTCCTCGCCCGCGTCCGGAGCCGGCGCCGGCTGCATCTCGCTGACGTGGGATTTCGCCGCCCGTGCCGCCATGGCCAGCAGGTTCTCCGGGGTGACCGGGGGGCGCAACGGCAGCTGCGGCGACGGCTGGGCGCTGCGGGTGCCCGCCGGGCCATCCAGCCCGCCGAAGACCTTGTTGAACACCGCCCGCAGGACGTCGATCTCGTCCCTGCCGGACACGAGGGTCGCGAGCGCGCACCGGTACAGGGCGTCCAGCGTCTCCGGCCGGGCGATGGTGACCGCGCTGGCGAACCGCTCGCTGCGCCCGGGCCCGACCGCCAGCCCGGCGCGCCGCAGCTCGGCGCCGAACCGCGCGGTGACCTCGGCCAGGTCGCCGTCAGCCACCGGCACCACCGCCGGCGCCAGCGGCTCAGCCATCGCCCGTCACCAGCGCGCCGAACCCGGTTTCCCGTGCGGCCTGCAGGTCCTCGCTGTATTTGAGCACGGCGCCGGCGGTCTGCTCGGCCGATTGCTCGTCGAGCTTCTCGGCGCCGAGCATGTGCAGCGCCGCCGTCCAGCTGATGGCTTCGGCGACGCCAGGCGGCTTGGCGAGGTCCAGCTCGCGCAGCCGGGCCACGCCGTTTGCGACCTGCCCGGCCAGCGGCGCGGCCGCACCGGGCACCCGGCGCCGGATGATCTCGGCGACGCGGCCGGCGCCCGGGTAGTCGATCCAGTGGTACAGGCAGCGCCGCTTCAGCGCATCGTGCAGGTCGCGGGTCCGGTTCGAGGTCAGCACGACCACCGGCGGGAACTTCGCCCGCCTGGTGCCGAGCTCGGGGATGGTCACGGCGGACTCGGCCAGCAGCTCGAAGAGGAACGCCTCGAACTCGTCGTCGCCCCGGTCGACCTCGTCGATCAGCAGCACCGCCGGGCGCGGTCCCGGGTGCTCGATCGCGGCGAGCAGCGGCCGGGCGAGCAGGTAGTCCGGCCCGAACAGGTCGGCCTCGCGCGGCGTCTCGTGCCTGGCCTCGGCCAGCCGGATGGCGAGCAGCTGCCGCGGGTAGTTCCACTCGTAGAGCGCCTCGGCAGAGGTCAGGCCCTCGTAGCACTGCAGCCTGATCAGCGGCGTGCCGATCGCCCCCGCGAGCGCCTTCGCCGCCTCGGTCTTGCCGACGCCGGGCTCTCCCTCGATCAGCAGCGGCTGGCCCATCCGCGCGGCAAGGAACAGCGCGGTGCCCAGCGGGGGGTCGGCCAGGTAATCCTCGGCGTCGAGGGTGCGCAGCAGCGAGGCCACGTCGGGAAGCTGTTCTGCCAGGCCGGTCGTCCCGGTCATCCGCGGCCGCACCCGAAGTCACAGAAGTAGCGCTTCCAGCTCATCCCTCCATGATGCTGCAGGCCCGGGGCTGCTCTGGTCACGGGATGGCTACGCAAACCGGGAGTAATCGGCCGGATGCCCGGTGCCACCGCGGTCACGGAAAAAGCAGGTCGCTGCGATGCTGACGGCCCTGGATCGCGCTCCACACGTTGGCCGGGGTGAGCGGCATGTCCGCGTGCCGGACCCCGAACGGCCGGAGCGCGTCGAGCACCGAGTTGACGATGGCGGGCGGCGAGCCGACGGTGGCCGACTCGCCCACGCCCTTGGCGCCGATCGGGTGGTGCGGCGACGGCGTCACGGTCGCGCCGAGCTCCCATGACGGGCACTCCAGCGTCGTCGGCAGCAGGTAGTCCATGAACGACCCGCCCAGGCAGTTGCCGTCCGCATCGAAGGCGATGACCTGCATCAGGGCCATGCCGACCCCGTCGGCCAGGCCGCCGTGGACCTGCCCCTCGACGATCATCGGGTTGATCCGCACCCCGCAGTCGTCCACCGCGATGAACCGCCGGACCCGCACCTCGCCGGTGCCCGGATCCACGTCGGTGACGCAGATGTACGCGCCGAACGGGTGAGTGAGGTTCGGCGGGTTGTACACGGTCTCCGCGTCGAGGTGGCCCTCGACGCCGTCGGGCAGCTCGAGCGCGCCGTGCGCAGCCATCGCGATCTCGGCGATGCCGCGGGCCTTCTCCGGGTCGCCGCGCACCTGCCACCGCCCGCCGGACCACTCCAGGTCGTCGGCTGACACCTCGAGCATGGCCGAGGCGACGATCTTCGCCCGCTCCCGGACCTTGCGGGCCACCACCGCCGCGGCGGCCCCGGAGACCGGGGTGGAGCGGGAACCGTACGTGCCGAGCCCGAACGGCGTCCGGTCGGTGTCTCCGTGCACGACCTCGACGTCGTCCGGGGACAGGCCCAGCTCGTGGGCCACGATCTGCGCGAACGTCGTCTCGTGCCCCTGCCCCTGGGTCTGGCAGGAGACGCTGAGCACGGCCTTGCCGGTCGGGTGCACGCGCAGGCTCGCGCCGTCGGCCATGCCCAGGCCCAGGATGTCCATGTGCCCCCGCGGGCCGGCGCCGACGCCCTCCGTGAAGAAGCTGATCCCGACGCCCATGTACTCGCCGCGCTCCCGCTTCTCGGCCTGCTCGCGGCGCAGCTCCGGGTAGTCGGCGATGTCCATGGCGACCTGCAGCGCCCTCGGGTAGTCGCCCGAGTCGTACTGCCAGCCGGTCGGGCAGGTGTAGGGGAACTGCTCGGGGCGCAGCAGGTTCTTCATCCGCAGCTCGGCCGGGTCCATGCCGAGCTCGGCGGCGAGGATGTCGACCATCCGCTCGACCAGGTACACCGCCTCGGTGATCCGGAACGAGCACGAGTACGCCACCCCGCCCGGCGCCTTGTTGGTGTAGACGCCGGTGACCTCGCAGTGCGCGGCCTGCAGGTCGTAGGAGCCGGTGAAGATGTGGAAGAAGCCGGCGGGGAACTTCGACGGCTGCGCGCTGCCGTTGAACGCGCCGTGGTCGGCGAGCACCCGCGCCCGCACCCCGAGGATCTTGCCGTCCCTCGTCGCGGCCATCTCGCCGTGCATGTGGTAGTCGCGCGCGAACGTCGTGGACATCAGGTTCTCCGAGCGGTCTTCCACCCATTTGACCGGCCTGCCGGTGACCATGGACCCGGTGATCGCGCACAGGTAACCGGGGTAGAGGGGAACCTTGTTGCCGAAGCCGCCGCCGATGTCCGGGGAGATGATCCGGATCTTGTGCTCGGGAAGCCCGAGGACCAGCGCGTACAGGGTGCGGTGCGCGTGCGGGGCCTGGCTGGTGGTCCACAACGTGAGCTGGCCGGTGACGTCGTTGAAGTCGGCGACGATGCCGCACGTCTCCAGGGGCGCCGGGTGCGACCGCGGGTAGAGCATGTCCTGGGCGATCACGACGTCCGCGCTGGCGAACGCGGCGTCGGTCGCCGCCGCGTCGCCCGCCTCCCAGTCGAAGATGTGGTTGTCCTGCTTGCCGGCCAGGTCGTCGCGGATCACCGGGGCCCCGGGGTCGAGCGCCCTGGTGGCATCGACGACCGGGGGCAGCGGCTCGTAGTCCACGCCGATCAGCTCCAGCGCGTCGCGCGCCGAGTACCGGTCCTCGGCGACGACGAACGCGACCTCCTGCCCCTGGAACCGC
>JASHPR010000707.1 GCA_030038015.1 Streptosporangiaceae bacterium | reverse complement strand
TGACCGCCACCCGGCAGTGCGGCTCGGCGCTCGGCGTCGCCATCGTGTCCGCGATGCTGGTCGTCACGCACGGCAGCGCCGGCCACCGCACGGCGGTGGCCATGCTCACAGCGGCCGGCTTCGCCCTGGCCGGCCTGCTGGCCACCCGGGTCGTGCCGCCCGGGCCGCCGCACCCCCGCGAGCCGCGCCCGGAGCACCGGTTCCACCATCTCGCCGGCGGGATCCCCTGACTCTCGGCGTCACAAGATGACGCGGGGTCGCGATTGCTGGGCCTGAGTCATAGCGTGCGCCGCACGCCAGCCTGCCGCTCGATGTCCCGCAGCTGCATGGCCAGGCTGCCCCGGGTGGCCTGCCGGGCCGGGCCGAGCCGGCCGACCGGCACGATCTCCCAGCCGCGGGAATCCTCCCACAGCAACGCGAACGCCGTGTACAGCGCGACGGCCGCCAGCAGGAAGCCCAGCACGGCCGCGACCTGCACGACCGGGCGGCTGCCGGTGATCTCCGCGATGCCGGCGATGAGGAACCGCGGCGCGAAATGGGCCCAAGCTGGGCATGGGACGGGCTAAGCAGTGAGGACAAACAGCAGCACGGATCCCATCCTGCGCCCTAGCCCCGCTCAGCACGTCGGGGTCATCGCGGCCCGCCGCACTGCCTACCGGAACCGCCACCAGGTCTGCCAGGAATCGAGCCCCTCGCGGAGGTGCCGCCATAGCCAGGGTGATAAGAGCCGTGTAACGGGAGGCTGTCACGCACGGTTCTGTGGGAGCCCAGGGCTGAGATGCCCTGGGCGACCCGACCAATTCCGCGCCCTTCCACCCAGGTCAAGGTGGTGTGCCGGATCCAGTGCGTGCTGATCTGCTGGGTGGCCACCCAGTGCAGGTGCCTGCCGAGGCGGGTCCAACCCGACGCGTCGATCCGGCCGAACCCGTAGACCACGTCAGCCGGAACCGCCGGGACGACGCGCACGGCAGCGACAGGCAGGCGACGGGCCAGGCCCGTCCTGCCATGCTTCCGAGCGCCCGGCCCCGCCGACGGCGGGATGACAGGGGTGATAGGCGGGGCGGTCATGGCCGCCTCCCTGCCAGGACAGGTCGGGCCGGCCCGGCGGGCAGCCAGCGGCCAGCACAAGATGGCGGCCCGCCAGCGTGTTCAAGCGCTGTCTGCTTTAGGGGAAATTTCACCGGTCTGGGTGTCCGAGGGGGGACTTGAACCCCCATGCCCTTTTGGGGCACTAGCACCTCAAGCTAGCGCGTCTGCCTATTCCGCCACCCGGACGAGTGCGTGCCGCGGCTGATGCCGGGCTGGCCGCATCACGATAGCAAATCCGGGCGGTTACGGCGACGGGGCTCTGCAGCGGGCGACCTGGGCAGTGCCCCGGATGGCGCGGGTGGCTCGGTGGTGCCCGCGCCGGGCAGCCGGGCGAGCGCCAGGGATCACGCGCACAGGACATGGTGCGACGATGTCGGCATGACGGAAAACGCACCCGCCAGCCGCCGAGCCGACCCCACGGCGCAGGATGAGGTCGCCGGCATCGCCAGCGAGCTGATCAGGATCGACACCACGAACCCCGGCGACCACTCCGGTCCAGGGGAGCGCTTCGCGGCTGAACGTGTCGCCGGGTTGCTGGCCGAGGTCGGTCTGGAGCCAACCGTCCTGGAGTCTCACCCCAAGCGGACCAGCGTCGTGACCAGGATCGAGGGCCAGAACCGGTCACGGCCTGCCCTGCTCATCCACGGCCACCTCGACGTGGTGCCCGCGGACCCGGCCGACTGGCGGGTGCACCCGTTCTCCGGCGAGACCGAGGACGGGTGCGTCTGGGGCCGCGGCGCCGTGGACATGAAGGACATGGACGCGATGATGCTGGCGGTGGCCAGGCAGCGGCTGCGGGAGGGCCGCCGGCCGTCGCGCGACGTGGTCCTGGCGTTCCTCGCCGACGAGGAGGCGGGCGGCAAGTGGGGCGCCCGGTGGCTGGTGGACAACCACCCGGAGCTGTTCGACGGCGTCACCGAGGCGATCGGGGAGGTCGGCGGGTTCAGCGCCACGATCGGCGGGCGGCGCCTCTACCTGATCCAGACCGCAGAGAAAGGCATCGCCTGGATGCGGCTGACCGCGCGCGGGACCGCGGGGCACGGCTCCATGCTGCAGCCGGACAATGCGGTCACCGAGCTGGCCGAGGCGGTGGGCAGGATCGGGCGCCATGAGTGGCCGATCCGGCTGACCCCGGCGACGCGGGCGTTCCTCGACGAGGCCGCCGCGGCGCTCGGCGTCGACGTCGGCCACGGCGACTACCGGGATCTCATCGCCAAGCTCGGCCCGATCTCGCGCCTGGTCGGCGCGACCGTCACCAACACCACGAACCCGAGCGTGCTCACCGCGGGCTACAAGGTCAATGTCGTCCCGCAGGTCGCGACCGCCCAGGTGGACGGAAGGTTCCTGCCGGGCTTCGAGGACGAGTTCTTCGCCGAGGTGGACGGCCTGCTCGGCCCGGGCGTGCAGCGCGAGCTCATCCACCACGACATCGCCGTGCAGACAACCCTTGACGGAGCGCTCGCCGACGCCATGGCTGCTGCGCTGCTCGGCGAGGATCCCGAGGGGCGGGTCGTCCCTTACTGCCTTTCCGCGGGGACAGATGCGAAGTCATTCAGCCGCCTCGGCATACGGTGCTTCGGGTTCAGCCCGCTCCGGCTGCCTGCCGATCTTGATTTCGCCGGCATGTTCCACGGCGTCGACGAGCGGGTCCCGATTGACGCGCTGCGGTTCGGCGCGCGTGCCCTGGATAAATTTCTTGATCTTTGTTAGCCCTTTGTCCCAGGCCAGGGGCTTAAAAGCACGGGCACGGTGTCCGGACGAGGAACCCGTTTCGCCAATTACCCCTTGAGTACGTTCGGTAGTGCTATGGTTACGGATTGTGTGAGGCCGCTCTACCCGGGGCGCACCCCTTCCACTTAGCGCCCCGGCGGCGGCCGCGCATGTCGCCGGAACCGACGAGGAGGGTCGCCTGTGTCGCCGGAACAGGGTCGGCACCCGCAGTGGCTTGATGGCAGCTATGCCCACGCCGGGAAGCATGGCGCAGCCGTCGGCGCTCGGGGCCGGCACCTGGGTTGCTTGATCCTCGCCGCCGGCCGCGGGGCACGTCCCGCTCAGGCGGTCACGGTCGGCGGCACCGCCCGAGTGGCGAGTGCCCCGACTGTGGCCGCCGGCCTCCGCTTACCTCCCTGACCTACTCCGCTGCCGTCTTCCGGCGGCCCCGAGCCCCGCGACGGCTGGCCTCGACCGCTGCTGTCGAAGGTCACTTTAAGTGAATAAGACATTGCTTTCAGCAACAAGTGCAAGGAGCGATCAATGAGTACATGGGCCGGCATGGGCTCCGTGGTCGGAGCCGGCTCCCTCGACGGGTTCGCCATCGGCGTCATGATGTCCGGGGCCTTCTGCCTGGCGATCACCGCTCCGCGGCGCGCGCGGCGGCGGCAGGTCATGGCGGCGGGGGCCGTCGGCCCGCTGGTGGCTGGCCCGCGCGGCTGGCTGCGCAGGCACGTCCTGAGCTCCGGCTTGCCCGGGGACGGGGCGTCCGCGGGAGCGTTCCGTAACAGGGCATCGCGGAGGGTCTTCGGCGCCAGGACCTTGCCGGGGCCGCTCGGCGCCCAGGCGTCCGCCGGGGAGTTCGGTGCCGGGGCGTTGCAGCCAGGCGCGTTCGAGGCCGGGGGGTTTGAGCCCGGAGCTTTCGGCGCCGGTGCATTCCGGCCAGGGGCGTTCGGTGCCGCGAGGTCCGAGGCGGGGGCGCTCGATGCGGCGGAGACCGAGGCCGGAGAGGCCGAGCCGGGGGCATTCGAGCCCGGCCCGTCCGCGACGGCAGGGTTCGGGCCTTGGGCGTTCAGGCCCGTGCTCGGGCCCGGCGCCGAGCGGGTGGCCAACCCGGACGAACTGGGTGCCCAAGACGACGACGGCTGGGTCGCGTCGGTCGGAGGGGAGGGCATCGAGACGGGCGGCTACCGGAACCGGCACCGCCTGGGCGGCCCGGTGCCGGGCAGCGCGTCACCCGACAGGGCGCCGCGCGGCGGGACGTCCCGTGGCGGCGCACCGGGCAACGGGACGGCCCCGGGCGGGCCGCCAGGCAACGGGACGGTGCCAGGCGCCGCGCGGAGCGGCGGTTTCCCCGACGGCCGCCTCGCGGACAGCCGGCTCCCGGACGGTGCCAGCCCCGACGTCGGGTTCCCTGATATCGCGTTCCCCGACGCGGCGTCCCAGGCCGGCACGGAGCGCGAACGCGCCCTGCCGCAGGGTGACGCGGAGCGCGAGCGCGCGCTGCCGCAGGACGGCGAGCGCGGGCTGCCGCAGGGCACGCTGCGCGAACATGGACTGTCGCAGGACGGCGAACACGGGCTGCCGCGGGACGGCGAGAAACTCGTCCCGCTGCCCGAGGGGCGGCTGGCGGACGGCGCGCCGCCGCCCGGTGCCGCGTCCCCCGGCAGGCGGTCACACCGCAGGCCGCCCGATGCGCCGTTCCCCGGCGGCCTGTCGCGGGATGGCGGGTGGCTGGATTCGCCGCTGCCGGACCTCCCCTTCCTCGGCAGGGCGCCGCGGGATGGCAGGCGGCCAGAACCATCGTTCCCAGACCTTGCGTTCCCCGACGACACGTTCGGGACGCCGATACGGCCGGAGGCCCGCCGCCTCCCGCGGCACGCGGCGCCTGCGGCCGGTCTCGGCGGCAAGGTGGGCCACTGGATGGCGGGCCTGTTCAGGGGCAGGCCGCTGGCAAGCGGCGCGCGCGGCTGACCGCGCGCCACGGGCGCTTCCTGCCGGCCCTGGGTGCGCGGCCCGGGGCCGGCAGGAAGCCTGCACGCAGCCGGCACGCGGCGGTCGCACGGCATGGCGGCGCGCCTGCGCAGCAGCCCATACCAGCGCACAGCCGACACCGGCTCAGCGAGCCACGCCAGCCCACCGGCCACGCCAGCCCACCGGCCACGCCAGCCCACCGGCCACACCAGCCCACCGGCCACACCAGCCCACCGGCGCACGGGCTCAGCGGCCCGCGCGGGCCCACCGGCCACACAAGCGCATCACGACACGGCCAGCGGCTACGGCCGGAAGCGCGGCATCATGGTCTTGGCGGGGCGAATAACCTGTCGCCGCAGGGTAGCCTTCCTGCTGCCGTCCGCGTACAGCCACAGCCGGGCAAGCTCCCACTGGCCGTACTCGGCGTGGTCGGCCAGGAGCCGCCGCGCATCGTCTCTCGGCATGCCGCGGGGCAGATAGACGACCCGGTAGGAGTACTCCGTCATCTCCCTCATTGTGCGCGATCGCAGCGGTGGTTCAATCGGCTTGAGGAAACGTATCGGGCAGGCACAGCGGGAACACGGGCCGGTAGGCGGCTGGTTTCACCATTAGTACAGAAGAGCGGAGTGGCCGTAGATTCGGCCGCCTGCGGGCCGGCTGCGGTAGCCTCCTGGGCGTCCGCGGAAGCCTCAGCGGCCCGCGGGATGTGAGGGTGGAGAAAGTGGCAGCAAGGACAGGTTCGGCCGCCAGGAGCGCGAAGGCGGGCACCGCCTCCGGCGCGAGCGGGGGGGCCGGCAATGGCGCGGCGGGGAACGGCGAGCCAAGCCGCGGTGGCAGGCGACTCGTGATCGTCGAGTCACCTGCCAAGGCGCGGACGATCGCGGGCTACCTCGGCAAGGACTACGTGGTCGAGTCCAGCATCGGGCACATCCGCGACATGCCCGACAAGGCCGCCGACATCCCCGCGAAGTACCGGGGGGAGCCCTGGGCGCGTCTCGGCGTGGACGTCGACCACGACTTCCAGCCGCTCTACGTCGTCAACGCCGACAAGAAACAGCAGGTCACCAAGCTCAAGCAGCTGCTGAAGGACGCCGACGAACTGCTGCTCGCCACCGACGAGGACCGCGAGGGGGAGGCGATCGCCTGGCACCTGCTCGAGGAGCTGAAGCCGAAGGTCCCGGCCCGGCGCATGGTCTTCCACGAGATCACCCCCGAGGCGATCGCGAACGCCGTGGCACACCCCCGGGAGATGGACGATGGCCTGGTCGAGGCCTACCAGACCCGCCGCGTGCTCGACCGGCTGTACGGTTACGAGGTCTCCCCGGTGCTGTGGAAGAAGGTCATGCCGCAGCTGTCCGCCGGCCGGGTGCAGTCGGTCGCGATCCGCCTCGTGGTGGACCGCGAGCGGGAGCGGATCGCGTTCCGCGCCGCCAGGTACTGGGACCTGGAGGCCGTGTTCGCCAAGCTCGCCGGGCAGCCGGACGCGGACGTGTCCTCGTTCCCGGCCGCGCTGGTGTCGGTCGACGGCCGCCGGGTCGCCCAGGGGCGTGACTTCACCCCCGCCGGCGAGCTGAGGTCCGCCGACGTGCTGCACCTGGACGGCGAGGCAGCGGCGGCGCTCGCCGACCGGCTCGGCGGCGCGTCGTTCTCGGTGTCCTCGGTGGAGCGCAAGCCGTACCGCCGCTCGCCGTACGCGCCGTTCCGCACCACCACGCTGCAGCAGGAGGCATCGCGCAAGCTGGGGTTCTCGTCGAAGTACACGATGTCGGTCGCGCAGCGGCTGTACGAGAACGGCTACATCACCTATATGCGGACCGACTCGATCACGCTGTCGCAGACCGCGATCGCGGCGGCCCGTGCCCAGGCCCGCGAGCTGTACGGCGCCGGCTACGTCCCGGACGCGCCGCGCGTCTACACCAGCAAGGTGAAGAGCGCGCAGGAGGCGCATGAGGCGATCCGGCCAGCCGGGGACAGCTTCCGCACCCCGGCGCAGGCCGGGCTGTCCGGCGACGACCTGCGCCTGTATGAGCTGGTATGGAAGCGCACCGTGGCCTCGCAGATGAAGGACGCCACCGGCGAGTCGGTCTCGGTGCGGGTGGCCGGCCGGTCCAGCGCGGGCGAGAACGCCGAGTTCGGCGCGTCCGGCAAGGTGATCAGCTTCTACGGGTTCCTCAAGGCGTACGTGGAAGGCGCCGACGACCCGGACGCCGAGCTGGACGACCGGGAGCGGCGGCTGCCGCCGCTGGCCGAGGGCGAGCCGCTGGCCGCGGAGCGCCTGGCCGCCGCGGAGCACGCCACCCGCCCGCCGGCCCGCTACACCGAGGCGTCGCTGATCAAGGAGCTTGAGGACCGGGCGATCGGCCGCCCGTCCACGTACTCCTCGATCATGGGCACGATCCTGGACCGCGGCTACGTGTTCAAGAAGGGCACCGCGCTGGTCCCCTCGTTCGTCGCGTTCGCCGTGGTCACACTGCTCGAGCAGCACTTCGCGCACCTGGTCGACTACGACTTCACCGCGCAGATGGAAGAGGCCCTGGACGAGATCGCCAGGGGCGAGGCGGCGCGGGTCCCCTGGCTGCGCCGGTTCTACTTCGGCGCCGACGGCGAGGAGGGCCTCAAGGAGCTGGTCAGCGACCTGAGCGACATCGACGCCCGGGCCGTCAGCTCGTTCCCCCTGAACGGCACCGACATCGTCGTCCGGGTCGGCCGGTACGGCCCTTATCTTGAACGTGACGGCCAGCGGGCTAATGTGCCGGAGGACACCGCCCCGGATGAGCTCACCCCAGAGTTCGCCAACGAGCTGCTCTCCCGGCCGGCCGGCGACAAGATCCTGGGCACCGACCCGTCGACCGGCCGGACGATCGTCGCCAAGGCGGGCAGGTTCGGGCCGTACGTGACCGAGCAGCTCGGCGACGACGCGCCGGCGTCGGCCAAGCCGCGCACCGCCTCGCTGCTGAAGTCGATGGACGCCGACAGCGTGACCCTCGACGACGCGCTGAAGCTGCTGACCTTGCCGCGCACGCTCGGGGAGATCGACGGGGAGCCGGTCACCGTGCAGAACGGGCGGTACGGCCCCTATGTGAAGAAAGGCACGGACAGCCGGTCGCTGGAATCCGAGGAACAGATGTTCACGGTCACCCTGGACCAGGCCAGGGAACTGTTCGCGCAGCCGAAGCCCCGCGGCCGCGCGGCCCGCGCGGCCGCGGCGCCGCCGCTGCGTGAGCTGGGCACCGACCCGGTCAGCGGCAAGCCGATCGTGCTGCGCGAGGGCAGGTTCGGCCCCTACGTCACCGACGGCGAGACCAACGCCTCGCTGCGCAAGGGCGACAGCGCCGAGTCGATCACCCTCCAGCGCGCGGTCGAGCTGCTGGCCGACCGCCGTGCCGCGCCACCGTCGCCCCGCCGGTCTGGCGGAGCCAGGACCCGGACGGGTGGGTCCGCTGGCCGGTCAGGGCCGGCGAAGGCGTCCCGTTCAGGATCCAGAACCACAGGAACCCGCACCAAGAAGACGTGACGGCAGGTACGGGCTGGACAGCGGCCTTCCGATCATCTGGGCCGGCCGCAGGACCAGGCGCCGATCTGCCGATACCCTAACGCCGTGAACTTTACATCCCCTTTGCGGAGCGGCCGCAGCAGTGTGCTGTCGATCAGGCCGTTCCGCAGGCTGTGGATCGCGCTCTCGCTGTCCAGCCTGGGGGACTGGCTGAGCCTGCTGGCGCTGACCGCGCTGGCCTACCAGCTGGCCGGCCACGGCCAGGCGGCGCAGAGCGCGGCCGTCGGCGGCGTCTGGCTCATCTCGCTGCTGCCCGCGCTGGTGCTCGGCCCGCTGGCCGGCGCCGTCGCCGACCGGTTCGACCGGCGGATGAACATGATCGTCGGCGACGTGGTGCGGGCCGTGCTGTACCTGTCGATCCCGCTGAACCTGAACCTGCACCTGGTCAACGAGCTGACCTGGATGTATTTGGTCCAGTTCCTGGCCTCGTGCGCGTCGCTGTTCTGGACGCCGGCCAAGGACGCCACGGTCCCGAACCTGGTGCCCGCCGACCGGCTCGAGCAGGCCAACCAGCTCAGCCTGTTCACCACGTACGGCACCGCACCGGTGGCGGGCCTGCTCTTCGGCCTGCTCGAGCTGATCAGCCGGGTGCTCGGCGCCACGTCGCACTACTTCAGGACCGACCAGGTCAACCTGGCGCTGTACTTCAACGCGGCGACGTTCGTGGTGTCCGCGCTCACGGTGGTCTCGCTCCGGGAGATCCCGCGCCAGCACCGCGGTGAGATCTCCGCGCCGTCGGCGGCCAAGACCATCATCGAGGGCTGGCGGTACATCGGGAAGTCCCGGGTGGTCCGCGGCATCGTCATCGGGATGGTGGGCGCGTTCGCCGCCGCCGGCGTGGTGATCGGCCTCGGGCAGGTCTACGTCACCGACACCCTCCACGGCGGCCATGCGGGCTGGGGCATCGTGTTCGCCGCGATCTTCGTCGGCCTGGCCCCGGGCATGTTCCTCGGCCTGCGCATCCTGCGCGGGTTCTCGAGGCGCCGCCTGTTCGGCATGTCGATTGCGTTCGCGGCGATCCCGCTGGCGCTGGCCGCGCTGGTCCCGGACCTGGCGGTGGTCACCATCCTGGTCGTCCTGCTCGGCTCGTGCGCGGGCGTGGCGTACGTCACCGGGTACACGATCGTCGGCGCCGAGGTGGATGACCAGACCCGCGGCCGGACGTTCGCGTTCCTGCAGTCGGCCATACGGGTGATCCTGTTCAGCGTGATCGCCGTCGCTCCCTTTGCCGCGGCTGCCTTCACCGCCGCCCTGCGCGGCATGAGCGGCACCAGCACGGTGCGGATCGGCAACCTCAGCTACGGCGCGATCGGCGACAACATCGTGCTGCTCCTGGCGGCCGCCGTGGCCGTCGTGCTCGGCATCGTCTCCTACCGGCAGATGGACGACCGCAAGGGCGTGCCGCTGATCGCGGACCTGACCTCGGCCGTCCGCGGCGAGCCGTTCGGCGCGGTGCCCGCACCCCTGGACGGGCAGGAAACAGAGCCGCGGCCGCGGCCCGGGGTGCTGCTGGCGTTCGAGGGCGGCGAGGGGGCGGGCAAGTCCACCCAGGCCAGGCTGCTCGCGATCTGGCTGCGCGAGCAGGGGTACGACGTGGTGTCGACCCACGAGCCGGGCGCGACCAAGGTGGGGATGCGGCTGCGCGCGCTGCTGCTGGACACCGCGCACGCGGGCCTGTCCTCGCGGGCCGAGACCCTCATGTACGCGGCGGACCGGGCCGAGCACGTGGCCGCGGTGATCCTGCCCGCCCTGGAGCGCGGCGCGATCGTGGTCACCGACCGGTACGTGGACTCCTCCCTCGCCTACCAGGGTGCGGGGCGCCGGCTGCCGCCCAAGGACGTCGCGGACCTGAACAAGTGGGCGACCGGCGGGATCGTGCCGGACCTCACCATCCTGCTCGACCTGCCGCCAGCGGCGGGCCTGGGCAGGCGGGCGCGGTCGGCGGATCGGCTCGAGGCCGAGCCCGCCGAGTTTCACCAGCGGGTGCGCGCCGGGTTCCTCGCCCTTGCCGACGCCGACCCGCAGCGCTACCTGGTGCTCGACGCGACCAGGCCGGTGACCGAGCTCAGCCGGAAGATCCAGGACCGGGTCCGGGACATGCTGCCCGACCCGGTGCCGTACGCCGCCGAGGAAAACACCGGCAGCATCCCCGTCGTCCGGGACTGACTGCCGTGGCTGGTACCGACTCTGGCAGCGCGACTGGTGCCGCCCCTGGCGGCGCCGCCGCCCCGGTGTTCCGTGAGCTCGCGGGCC
>JASHPR010000706.1 GCA_030038015.1 Streptosporangiaceae bacterium | reverse complement strand
TGCCGCGTGGTGCGACGCGCTCTGCGCCGCGTGCGGCCTGCCGCCGCTGCCCGCCGGGGTGAGCGCGCTGCGGCGTACCCGGCGGCGGCCATGACCGGTGTCCCTGAGGATCCGGGCGAGGGGCCGGGCGGGGAAGGTGCCGCCCAGCCCGTGGAGGCGGTGCCGCTGCTCGAGCCGCGCGACGGCATGCCGCCGCTGGTGGAGACCGCCGACGCGCTGGCCGCCGTCACCGAGAGGCTCCGGGCCGGCCACGGCCCGGTCGCCGTCGATGCCGAGCGCGCCTCCGGCTTCCGCTACGGCCACCGGGCGTTCCTGGTCCAGTTCCGCCGCGGCGGGGCGGGCACGGTGCTCATCGACCCCGTCGCCTGCCCCGACCTGTCCGGCATCGACGAGGCGCTGGCCGACACCGAGGCCGTGATCCACGCGGCATCCCAGGACCTGCCGTGCCTGTCCGACCTTGGCTACCGGCCGCGGACGCTCTTCGACACCGAGCTTGCCGGTCGGCTGCTCGGCTTCCCCCGGGTCGGGCTCGGCACTCTGGTCGAGTCCGTGCTCGGGCTCACCCTGGAGAAGAGCCACTCCGCGGCGGACTGGTCCACCCGCCCGCTGCCCGATGAGTGGCTGCGCTACGCGGCCCTCGACGTCGAGGTGCTGGTGGAACTGCGCGACGCGCTGGCCAGCGAGCTTGCCGGCCAGGGCAAGACCGAGTGGGCGCGCCAGGAGTTCGCGGCCGAGCTGAGCGCGGGCCCTGCCCCGCCGCGGGCGGACCCCTGGCGCCGCACCTCGGGCATCCACCGGGTGCGGAGCAGGCGCGGCCTCGCCGTCGTCCGCGAACTCTGGCTGGAGCGCGACAGGATCGCGCGGCGGCGTGACCTGTCACCGACCCGCGTGCTGGCCGACGCGGCGATCATCGAGGCGGCCAGGGCGCTGCCTGCCGGGCCGGGCGACCTGGCCGGCATCGCGGGCTTCAGCGGGCGGGGAGCCAGGCGGCACACCGCGGAGTGGCTCCGCGCCATCGGGCGCGCCATGGCACTGCCCGAGCGGGCTCTGCCCGCGGTGTCGGCGGGCCCGAGCGAGGGCCCGCCTCCCGCCCACCGCTGGCCGGAACGGGACCCGGAAGCGGCCAGGCGGCTCACCGCCGTCCGGGCGGTGGTGGCGGCGCTGGCTGACGAGCATCGCCTGCCAGCGGAGAACCTGCTGCCGCC
This sequence comes from Streptosporangiaceae bacterium, assembly GCA_030038015.1. Classification (GTDB taxonomy): domain Bacteria; phylum Actinomycetota; class Actinomycetes; order Streptosporangiales; family Streptosporangiaceae; genus JASHPR01. The sequence continues at coordinate 11,396 of JASHPR010000706.1, read as the reverse complement.
GGACGCGGTGCGCCGGCTTGCCTGGCAGCCGCCGCAGCCGGCCGACGCCGAGGCGGTGGCCGGCAGCCTGTCCGGGTTCGGCGCCCGGCCCTGGCAGGTCGGCCTCACGTCGCTGCCCATCGCCGGGGCGCTGCTCCGGCTGAGCGAGAAGGAAAAAGCGTAAGCGAGCCGGGTGCAGCCGGACGCGGGCGGCAGCCGGACGCGGGCAGCAGCCGGACGCGGGCAGCAGCGGGCTGTTGCGGAGCGGTCTGGGCGCGGCGGGGCCCAGCCGGTCACGCGCTCTTGCGGAGCCGCCGCAGGTCACACGGTGCCGCGGAGCCTGCCCGCAGCATCCCGGCGCAGGGCAGGATCTCATCGGTGTCGGGGTAGTCGGGGAAGACGTTGAATATGACCTCGCAGTCGCAGCAGCAGCCGCCCCGCCGCTGCAGCCGCTGCACCAGCCCGGAGGCCCGCGGCGCCCGCAGGTCACGCCATCGCACCGTCCACCGGTGCGTGCCATCACAGCCGAACTCGCTGATCATCCGCAGCAGGAAGCAGCGCAGGCACTCACGCTGCCCCGGCTCGGTTAACCGCCGGGACAGCTCAGCAAGCTCGGCCTCGACCGCATCGGCCAGTCCATCGGCCATGTCCGTGCTCCTTTCGCTTGGCGTCCGGACATAGCCACTTCTACCGCCCCCATCCGACATTCCCGGCCCACGCCGCCGGGCCCGGCCGCTGGCGTGTGCTAAAAATGCTGTGGGAACGGCATTTAGCGAACACACTTGCGGCGGAGAGAGCAGGCATGACCGAGCTGACGTGGGCTACGCTCCGCACCCCGGTCGGCGTGCTGTCGGTCGGCTGCAGCGACGCCGGTGTCCGCCAGATCCGCTTCGGGCACCCGCCGTCCGCCGCTCGCACCGTGGCCGGCGGTGCGCGGGAACGGCGTGACGGCGCCCTCGCCCAGCTCGCCGAGTACTTCGCCGGGCAGCGGCGCCGCTTCGGGCTGCCCATCGACTGGAGCGGGATGTCACGGCTGCAGCAGCACGTGCTCGGGACGCTGTTCGACTCGGTGAGTTACGGCGAGACCGTGAGCTACGGAACGCTCGCCCGGCTGGCCGGATCCCGTGGCGTCGGCACCTGCCTGCCGGCCAGGGCCATCGGCCGGATCATGGGATCGAACCCGATCCCGGTGGTCGTCCCCTGCCACCGCGTGGTGGCGGCGGACGGGCTCGGCGGCTACAGCGGCGGCACCGGTCCCGAGGTCAAGCGCTGGCTGCTGGTGCTGGAGGGCGCGCTGCCGCCGACCCTCGACTGGGACGCCGCCAGCCTCGGGCCCTGACCGCCCGGCCGGCCCGGGCCGCGGGTCACTCCGCGTTCGGGTCATGCCGCTCCGCGGCGGCCAGGCGGCCGCCCGCGGTGTGCAGCACCCAGAACTCCCCCTTGCCAAGCGCGGCATCCCCAGGCGGCGCAGCGCCGAGCGCGGCGCACGCGGCTGCCAGCATCGGCGGCAGGTTCTCCCGGTGCGCGCAGATGACGGTGGGCTGCTCCTGGGTGACGATGGACGCCGCCAGCGCGGCCTGGGCGGCCGGGGCCGCCTCCGCCAGCCCGACCGTGAACGCCGGCTCGATCTCCAGCTTGGCGCCGGTCAGCGCCGCGTACGGCCGGACGGTCGCCACGCAGCGCTCGGCGGCCGAGCTGATCGCGCGGCCGGAACCGTAGCAGGACAGCAGCCGGGCGAGCAGGTCGGCCTGTGCCGCGCCCTCGGCGTCCAGCGGCCGGCCGGTGTCGTCGCCGGGCCACGCGTCCTTGCTGCCGGCGGAAGCGTGGCGCAGGAAGATCAGCGGGACGGTGTCGGCGGGCCCGGCGGCGAACTCGTCCAGGATCATGGCGTCATGCGGGTGGCTGAGCCTGCGCCTGGCCACGGGCACCGGCAGCCATTCCAGGGCGTCCACCTCGCTGTTGGCCCGGAACGGAACCGGGCGGCCGGCCACCGGCCGCCCGGCCCAGTAGTCGACCCGCTTGAGCCGCCCGCCCCGGTCGTAGCGGGCGGTGGGCAGCGGCCTGCCCAGCACCGCACGCAGCCCGGTCTCCTCCGCCACCTCACGGACGGCCGCGAGCAGCCTGTGCTCACCGGGGTCGAGCTTCCCTTTCGGGAAGCTCCAGTCGTCATAACGCGGCCGGTGCACCAGCCCCACATCGATGCCCGGGGCTGACGGCAGCCACAACAGCATGCCCGCGGCACGGGCCTCGCCGTCGCCCGGCGCGTCAGCCATCAACCGCGCGACCCTGCCGAGTCCGGATCAGGTATTCCTGCAAGTCGTTCAGGGGAGCGCCGGACGCGTCCCGGTGGTGCCGGGTCCAGGTGCCGTCCGGGTCCAGCCACCACGACGCCGTGGTGTCGTCCATCGCCATGTCGATCAGGCTGCGGAGCTCGGCCCGGTGGGCCGGATCGCTGACCCGCACCAGGACCTCGCACCGCCGGTCCAGGTTGCGGTGCATGAGGTCGGCGCTGCCCAGCCAGACGGCGCCGTCCTCGCCGTCGCCGTCAGCACCGAACGCGTAAACCCGCGAATGCTCAAGAAACCGGCCGAGGATGCTGCGCACCCGGATCGTCTCGGAAAGCCCGGGGATGCCCGGCCGGAGCCCGCAGATCCCGCGTATCCACAGGTCGATCGGCACCCCGGCCTGGGAAGCCCGGTACAGCGAGTCGATGACCACCTCGTCGATGATCGCATTGCACTTCATCCGGATCCGGGCGGGCCGCCCGGCCCTGGCCCGTTCCGCCTGCTCGTTGATCTCCTCCACCAGGCCGGAGCGGATGGTGTCGGGCGCGACCAGCAGCCGGCTGTACTCGATCTGCCTGCTGTAGCCGGTGAGGTGGTTGAACAGGTCGGTCACGTCCCCGCCCACCACCGGGTCGGCGGTGAGCAGGCCGAAGTCCTCGTAGAGGCGGGCGGTCTTCGGATGGTAGTTGCCGGTGCCGATGTGGCAGAAGCGGCGCAGCGACCCGTCCGATTCCTCGCGCACCACGAGGATCATCTTGCAGTGCGTCTTCAGCCCGACCAGGCCGTAGACGACGTGGCAGCCGGCCTCCTCCAGCTTGCGCGCCCAGGCGATGTTCGCGCGCTCGTCGAACCTGGCCTTGATCTCCACGACCACCACGACCTGCTTGCCGGCCTCGGCCGCGTCGATGAGCGCGTCCACGATCTCGGAATCGCCGCTGGTGCGGTACAGCGTGTGCTTGATGGCCAGCACCCGGGGATCGGCCGCCGCCGAGGTGACCAGGCGCAGGGTGCTGGCCGCGAACGAGTCGTAGGGATGGTGCACGAGAATGTCGTGTTCCAAGATCGCGGCGAAGATGCTCATGTCGGTGGGGAGCACCGTCTCCGACGGCACGAACTGCGGATACTTCAGCTGCGGCAGGTCGAGGTCCGCGATCGCGTTCAGGCCGGACAGGTCGAGCGGCCCGGGAACCCGGTACACCGCGCGGGTGTCCACGTCGAGCTCGGTGACCAGCCGGTCCAGCACGTCGCTGGACATCGACTCCTCCACCTCGAGCCGGACGGCCTGCTCAAAACGGCGCCTGGTCAGCTCGCGCTCCAGCGACTTCAGCAGGTCCTCGGTCACGTCCTCGTCGATGTCCAGGTCGCGCGTCCTGGTCACCCGGAACGCGTGGTGCTCGATCACGTCCAGGCCGACGAAGAGCTCCGGCAGGTGCGCGGCGATCACGTCCTCGACCGGCACGAACCGGTACCGGGCCACGCTGAGAAACCTGGGCAGCAGCGGCGGCACCTTCACCCGCGCGAACATGGTCGCTCCGGTCCTCGGGTCGGCGATCATCACCGCCAGGCTCAGCGAGAGGCCGGAGATGTAGGGGAACGGGTGGGCAGGGTCGACGACGAGCGGCGTGAGCACCGGGTAGATGCGCTCGCGGAACAGCTTGTGCAGCCTCTCTTGCTCAGCTGCCTCGAGTTCCTTCCAGCGCAGGATCTCGATGCCCTCCCTGGCCAGCGCCGGCTGCACCGCATGGCTGAAGCACTCGGCGTGCCGGGCGGTCAGCTCGCCGGCCGTCGCCAGGGTCCTGTCGAGGATCTGGCTGGGCCCGCGCCCGCTGGCGTTCTCCACCGGGAGGCCCGCCGCCATCCGGCGGACCCGGCCGGCCACCCGGACCATGAAGAACTCGTCCAGGTTGCTGGCGAAGATGGCGAGGAACCGCACCCGCTCGAGCAGGGGAAGCGCCTCGTCCTCGGCCAGTTCCAGCACCCGCTGGTTGAACCGGAGCCAGCTCTCCTCCCGGTCCAGGTACCGGTCGTGCGGCAGTGCCCCCCCATCGGCGGCCTGCCCGTCCGGCCTGCCGGGCAACGCCTGCGCGCGATCCGTGACAACCTCCAGCATGTCGCCAGGCCCGAGCACGCGTTCGGTGGCCCGGCCTGCTCCGTCCAGCTGTCCAAGGGCCGCGCCGGCCGCCCCGTCATCGTGGCGCCCTGCCTGACTGTGCGGCGAGGTGGCCTGACCAGAGCCCATGCACCTATTGTCCCCTCTCTCACTGCCAGGCAAAGACCCCGGGGCTGCCAGCGCGCAAACTCCGGATGGCGCGGGCTTTACGGCCGTCCCGGCCGGCGCGGCTCCCCGGCCGGGCAAGCAGGGACATGACCGGCCTCGGGCCATCGCCCGGCGGCGTGGCCCATCCGGCGCGGGCGGGGCGGCGTCTTGCGGGCTGCGCGCGGGAGTCGCGGGGTGTCCCGGGGGTCGCGGGGGGGGTCGCTGGGGTATCCCCCCGCGGGTGCGGGAAGATCGGGCATCCGAGCGAACGGAGAACGCCCATGCGCATTGGCACCTCCCAGGACGAGCCGGCCGGCCCTGACGCCCTGGCCCGCCTCCGCGACCAGCTGCAGCGCGCGGCCGACGACGGCTTCGCCTCGGCCTGGATGTCGAACATCTTCGGCCTGGACGCACTGACGGCACTAGCCGTGGCGGGCAGCCAGGTGCCCGGCATCGAGCTCGGCACGGCGGTGGTGCCGACCTACCCGCGCCACCCGGCGGTGCTGGCACAGCAGGCGCTGACCACGGCCACGGCCCTGGGCGGGCGGCTGGCGCTGGGCATCGGCCTGTCCCACAAGATCGTCATCGAGGACATGTACGGCTACAGCTTCGACCGCCCAGCCCGCCACATGCGCGAGTACCTCTCCGTGCTGCTGCCCCTGCTCGACGGCCAGCCGGTCTCGTTCGAGGGCGAGACCCTGCGCGCCAGCATCGGGCTGACCACCCCGCGGCCCGGCCCGGTGCCCGTGCTGCTCGCGGCGCTCGGCCCGCAGATGCTGCGCCTGGCCGGGCAGCGAACCGACGGGACCGTGCTCTGGATGACCGGGCCGGCGACGGTGCGGGACTATATCGTCCCGGCGATCACGGAGGCGGCCGAGGCCGCTGGCAGGCCGCGCCCGCGGGTGGTCTGCCTGCTGCCGGTCTGCGTCACCGACGACCCGGACGGCGCCCGCGCCCGGGCGAACCGGGTCTTTGCGATCTACGGCCAGCTCCCCTCGTACCGGGCGATGCTCGACAAGGAGGGCGCCGAGCAGCCGGGCGACATCGTGCTGACCGGGGATGAGGACGCGGTCGCCGCGCAGATCGCCGCGCTGGACGAGGCCGGGGTGACCGACTTCGTCGCCGCTCAGTACGCCCGCGGCGCCGATGCCGAGCGCACCCGGGCCCTGCTGACGTCGCTGATCAGCTGAACGCGGCGGGCCATCCGGCCGGGCTGGCCGGTCAGCGCCGGCCCGGCCGGGTGGACAGCTCCGCGAGCAGCGCGGTGAGCTGGCGCTCCTCGGTCACCGCCCGCCCGCTGGCCTGCATCAGGTCGGCCAGCCGGGTGTCCCACGGGCTCTCCGCCGGGGAGCCCTTGAGCGGCTCGGTGCTCCCCGGCAGCGCCGCGCGGTAGTCGTCCGCCCCCATCAGCCATGGCGCGGCGCCCAGCCGCCGGATCGCCGCCGCCGTGCTCCGCAGCCCCGGCCAGTCGAAGTCGCTGTGCCAGTGAATGCGGGTGCCCGTCGACGCGGCGGCCTGCAGCAGCCGGTAGCAGGCCACGGAAGGCTCGCCTTCGGCGCAGACCAGCGGCGCGCTGCCGGCGCCAAGCTGGCCCGCTGCCGCGCGCAGCACCGCTGGGTTCTTGCACACGTGCAGGTCGATGGACAGGGGCATGATCGGCATGACCGCCAGCTGATGCAGGGTGACCCGGAACGGCTCCCCCGCATCGGCGGCCTGGGTCAGCCACTCGCCCAGTTGCGCGCCGCCCGCCCGCACGTTGAGCACGAGCACCTGGCTGGCCAGGTCGTCGGTGACCACCCCGGCCGCCGTCCACAGCGCGCGCTCGGCGTCCCGGCCGGCCGGCGCCGGGACCGCCTCGCGGAGCGCCAGCGCCCGCAGCACCAGGCCGGACAGCGGGGTGGCGTCGAGCGCCTTCGTGTCCCCGGTCACCGCCTCGGCCAGGACCGGCAGCAGCACCGCCGTCTCGTCCGTTCCGGCCGGCAGCCGCTCGAGCACGGCCGTGGCCTCCGCCAGCACCTGACCCTGGCCGTAGCGGACCAGCCTGGTGAGCGTGCCGTCCCTGCTGATCTCCTCCAGCCAGCGCAGGTGCCATGGCGCCGTGGCCAGCGGGCTGCGCCGCGCCGCGTCCAGCGCGTCCTGGAACTGGCGGATCTCCGCGGATCGCTCGGCCGCCCGGTCCCGGACCGGGCCGGTCATCACCTCGACGGCGGCGCGCAGCCCGGCGGGGAACCCGGCGCGGCGCAGCGCGGCGTCCACCTCGGGCAGCGGGATGCTCAGCGAGGTGCCGCGCCCCACCCCGTGACCCAGCAGGCGCGAAGCCGCCTTGCGCTGCTCGGCGGTGGCGCCGACCAGCGTCACCGTGCCGTCCACCGGCTCGCCGCGCTCCAGGCGGGCCCGGATCCGGTCGACCAGCCAGCTCAGCGCAGGCGCGCCCAGCACCCGGCGAAGCCGCTGCGCGTCGCTGGCACCTGAGTCGCTCACCATGCCCATCATCGACCCTGGTGGGCGCGCCATCAAGGCGCACGCCGGCGCAGGGTCGGCCGCGACGGAGCGTCTGGCCTAAGCCCGGTTGAGGTAGAGATCCCGCAGCAGCGAGACCTCGGCCCCGTGGTGGATGACCTCCCGGTGGATGTGCAGCACCAGCGCGGCCATCGGGCAGCCGGCGTACGGCCCCTCGGCCGGGCCGCACGGCCGGGACAGGCCGTCGCCGCCGAGGCCGCGTACTCCGGCCATCCACGCCTGGTAGCCGTTATCAAGCCGCCCGCACCGACGGTGCGGCCGGGCTGCGCCTGCTGCGCTGCCTAACGCCGCCCGGTGAACCCGCAGGCCCGGTGCAGTTCCTGGCGGCTGGGCAGCTTCACCCGGGCACCGCGGCCGAGCGATGCGCCGAGGTCCCGCTCCGCCGCCTCGATCAGCAGCCAGTCGGCGTAGCTGACCGGCCGGATCCCGCGCTTGGCGAGCAGCTCCTCGAACCGGGACGCGGCCTCGGTGGCGGCCTTGGGCACGGCCTCGGGATAGCGCAGCAGCCCGGGCCTGGGCAGCGGGACGTCGTCCGGGCCCGGGCCGCCGGCGAGGTCGGCGAGCAGCGCGCGGACGGTCTCCGAGGCGTCGGACTTGTTGGTCCCGATCACGCCGGTGGGGCCCCGCTTGAGCCAGCCCGCGACGTACTCACCCGGCAGCGGGTCACCGCCCGGCCCGATGACGCGGCCCGCGGCGTTCGGGACGACCGACGAACGGTCGTCGAACGGGACCCCGGCCAGCGGCACGCTCTGGTAGCCGACGCTGCGCAGCACGAGCTGCACGCCCAGGGTCTCGGTCTCACCGGTCCCGACCAGCCTGCCGGTCTCGTCCAGCCTGGTGCGCTCGAGCGTCAGCGCGGACACGCGGTCGGTTCCGTGCACCTCGGTGGGGCGGAGCCAGAACCGCACGGTCAGCCGGCGCGGCGCGCCGGCCGGGCGGCGGCCGGCCCAGTCGGTGATCACCGCGTAGTTGCCGCGGACGTGCCGGTCGGCCTCGGCCAGCCGGGCGCTCTCCCCGGTCGGGTCGTAGGCGTCCAGGTCCGCCTCGCCCTCGCCGACGACCACGTCCACCCCGCTGAGCTCGCCGAGCTCGCGCAGCTCCTTGGTGGTGAACTTGGCCTGGGCCGGGCCGCGGCGGCCGATCACGTGCACCTCGCGGACCTTGCTGGACATCAGCGCGTCGAGCACCGGCTGCGACACGTCGGTCGTGCGCATCTCCTCCGGATCCCTGACCAGGATCCTGGCCACGTCCACCGCGACGTTGCCGACCCCGATGACCGCGACGGACTCGGCATCGAGCGTGAACGTCCCCGGGTCCACGTCGGGATGGCCGCAGTACCAGTTCACGAAGTCGGTGGCCGCGACGCTGCCCGCCAGGTCTTCGCCCGGGATGGCCAGCCGCCGGTCTCGCATCGCGCCGGTCGCGTAGACCACGGCGTCATAGCTGGCCAGCAGGTCTTCCCTGGTCACGTCCTCGCCAAGGTGCACCCCGCCGATGAAGCTGACGTTTTCGTGCTCGAGCACCTTGCGCAGGTACTCGGCGATCGACTTGATTGACGTGTGGTCGGGCGCGACGCCGTACCTGACCAGCCCGTACGGGGTGGGCAGCCGGTCCAGGACGTCGACCTTCATCGCGACAGGAGGGTCGAGCGCGGCGGCCTGCTTGATCAGCGCCTCGGCGGTGTAGAGGCCGGCCGGGCCAGAGCCCACCACGGCCACCCGGAGTGTTCTCATATCCCGCGATTGAAGCATCACGCGTGCTGCTCGTGGGCGAAATCCAGGGTTCTGGACGCAACGGCCTCGGTGATGGCCCTGGCAAGGTGCTGCGGGGCCAGCCCGAGCTCGTCCAGCAGCTCGCCGCGCTCACCGTGCTCAAGGAATTCCTGCGGCAGGCCGAACGTGCGCGCCGGGGTGTACACGTCATGGTCCCGCAGCAGCCGGCACACGGCGTCGCCGAAGCCGCCGGCCCGGCCGTTGTCCTCCACGGTCACCACGAGACGGTGCTCCCGCGCCGCGCCCACGAGCGCGTCGTCCAGGGGCTTGACCCAGCGCGGGTCGATGACGGTGACGCCGATGCCCTGGTCGGCCAGGCGCTCCGCGGCCGCGGCGCCGACGCCCGCCATCGTCCCCGCCCCGATCAGCAGCACGTCCCGCGCCGCCCCCTCGGACGGCCTGGCCAGCACGTCCATGCCGCCGAGCTTGCCGACGGCCTCGACCTCCGCGCCGACAGTCCCCCTCGGGTAGCGGAGCACGGTCGGGCCGTCGCTCACCGTCACGGCCTCGCCGAGCAGCTCGGCGATCCGGGTGGCGTCCCGCGGCGCGGCGATCCTCAGCCCGGGCACGACCTGCAGAATCGAGCCGTCCCACATGCCGTGGTGGCTGGCGCCGTCCGGGCCGGTCACCCCGGCGCGGTCGAGCGCGACCGTAACCGGCAGCCGGTGCAGCGCGACGTCCATGAGCAGCTGGTCGAACGCCCGGTTCAGGAACGTGGCGTAGATCGCCACCACCGGGTGCAGGCCGCCCATGGCCAGCCCGGCCGCGCTGGTCATCGCGTGCTGCTCGGCAATGCCGACGTCGAAGACCCGGTCGGGGAAGGCCCGCGCGAACGCGCTGAGGCCGGTCGGGTGCAGCATCGCGGCGGTCACCGCGACCACGTCGGGCCGCCGGGCGCCGATCGCGGCGAGTTCCTCGCCGAACACGTCGGACCAGGTGCGCCGGGGCACCGCCGGGCCGGGCGGCGGGGAAACCTGGACCGGCGGCGCGGCCGGCACCTGGTGCAGGCAGTCCTCCTCGTTCTGCTCGGCGAGCGGGTAGCCGAAGCCCTTCCTGGTGATCACGTGCACGATCACCGGGCCGCCGAAGTCCGCGGCGCGGCGGAGCGCGTGCTCGACCACCTGCTCGTCGTGGCCGTCGATCGGCCCGAGGTACTTGAGCCCGAGGTCCTCGAAGAGCACCTGGGGCTGCAGCACGTCCTTGATGCCCTTCTTGATGCCGTGCAGCGTCTCGTACAGCGGCGACCCGACCAGGGGCGTGTGCGACAGCGTGGTCTTGATGTACTCGAGCACCTGCTCGTACCGCTGCGACACCCGGACGGTGGCCAGGTGGTCGGCGAGCCCGCCGATTGTCGGCTGGTAGGAGCGGCCGTTGTCGTTGACCACGATGACGATCCGGCTGTCCTTCGCCACCGCGATGTTGTTCAGCGCCTCCCAGGCCATGCCGCCGGTCAGCGCGCCGTCGCCGACGACCGCGACCACGGTGCGGTTCGTCTCGCCGCGCAGCTTGTAGGCCTTGGCCAGGCCGTCGGCGTAGGACAGGCCGGTGGAGGCGTGCGAGTTCTCGACCAGGTCGTGCTCGGACTCGGCCCGGCTCGGGTAGCCGGACACCCCGCCGCGCTGCCGCAGCGTCCCGAACGCCGCCAGCCTGCCGGTGAGCAGCTTGTGCACGTACGCCTGGTGGCCGACGTCGAAGACGACCCGGTCGACCGGCGAGTCGAAAACCCGGTGCAGTGCGATGGTCAGCTCGACCACCCCGAGGTTGGGCCCCAGGTGGCCGCTGGTCCTGGATACCGTCTCGATCAGGACATCACGGATCTCGCTCGCCAAACGGGGCAGCTCGTCCGGGCTGAGCGCCTTGAGGTCTCGCGGACCAGAGATGGTCTCCAGCAGCGTCACTGGCCCCGCTCCTTTGTGGTCGTCGGGCCTGAACGGTGAGCGGGCCGGCCGGTCCAGCGGCGCAGGGCGGCCGATCCGCGCGTCCACCGAGTCTAATTCGGCCGTGCGCGCGGCTTAACCGGGCGTCGCCGTTGAACGGCTGCCCGTCCCGCCGGGCGAGGGCCGCCCGGTCACCCGGGCAGGGTCCTGGCCCGGCCGGCCAGCAGGCCGGCCCAGAGCTGGAGCCCGATCACCCCGAGCAGCGCCAGCACCGGGACCGTCCAGCCGCCCGTCGCCGTGTGCAGGAAGCCGACCGCCAGCGGCCCGGCCGCTGCGATCAGGTAGCCGGTGCCCTGCGCGAACCCGGACAGCGAGGCGGCGGCCGCCGGGTCGGGAGCCCGGGCCATGGTGAGGAAGATCGCGAGGCCGAGCGCCGCCCCCTGCCCCAGGCCGAGCAGCAGCGCCCAGACGACGGCGCTGCCGATGGGCGCGAACAGCGACCCGGCGAGCCCGGCGGCCATGGCCAGCGCGGTGACCGCGATGAGCAGCCGCTGGTCCCGGGCCCGGTGCGCGAGCATTGGCGCGAGCAGCGCGGTGGCCGCGTTGCCGAGGTTCATCAGGGCGAGCAGCCCGCCCGCCCCCGCGGCGCTCACGCCGCGGTCCCGCAGCAGGGTGGGCAGCCAGGACAGCGCGGCGTAATAGCCCA
>JASHPR010000705.1 GCA_030038015.1 Streptosporangiaceae bacterium | reverse complement strand
CATCGCCACCGCGACCCGGCTATCGGCCGCCCGCCGGGAGGAACGGTTCGCGGCGATGCGCCTGGTCGGCGCCACCCGCAGGCAGGTGTCCCTGCTCGCCGCCACCGAATCGACCGTGGCCGGGGCCGCGGGGGTGGCCATCGGCTTCGGGATCTTCTTCCTGCTGCGCATCCCGGTCGCGGCCATCCCGTTCATCGGCCAGCCGTTCTTCCCCGCCGAGATGGCGCTCAGCCTGCCGGACATCCTCGCGGTCGCGATCGGCGTGCCGCTGGCCGCCGCCGTGGCGGCCCGGCTGGCGCTGCGCCGGGTGCGCATCTCCCCGCTCGGCGTCGCCCGGCGGGCGACACCGACGCCGCCGCGGGCCTGGCGGACAGTGCTGCTGCTGGCCGGCCTGGCCGAGCTCGGCTTCTGGACCGTGCACGGCCACCCGGCCTCCATCCCCGGGCAGATCCAGGCGTTCGCGTCCAGCTTCGCGCTCATCATCGTCGGCCTGTTCATCGCGGGCCCGTGGCTCACCATGGCCGCGGCGAGGGGCATGGCCCGCTGGACCAGCCACCCCGGCACGCTGATCGCCGCCCGGCGCCTCGCCGACGACCCGAGGGCCGCCTTCCGCGCCGTCAGCGGCCTGGTGCTCGCGCTGTTCATCACCACCGTCGCGGTGGTGGCCATCACCACGCAGAACGCCAAGGATCTCACCCGGTGGGGCAGCGCCGCGGAAGTGAACGTGCTGACCGACCAGGTATCGGTATCGAGCCAGGTCGCCGGCGGCATTAGCCTCGGAGCGAGCGAGAACGCGGCGGGGCCAGGGCCGGCCGCGCCAGCCGCGCCGCTGACGGCACGGCTGGGCGGGATTCCCGGCGTGCGGGGGGTACTCGTGGTCCGCGCGGACCCGAAGCTGACCATCCCCGGGACATTTCACGCCAATCTCGGCGGTCCGGTCCCGGCCGGGGTGGTCTCGTGCGCTCAGCTCGCGACCGTTCCCGCGCTCGGCCGCTGCCCGGCCGGGGCGGCGGTGGCCGCGTTCCCGGCGGACGGGTTCAACGGCCCCCTGTTCGGCGTGGACGCCACTGCGATCACCTGGCCGCGCGCGAACGTCCCGGCCACGCGGCTGGACACCCTGGGCGTAGACGCCATCAACGTGGCGACGAACGGCACCGTGCCAGCGGTCGAACAGGCGAGAACGGTGCTCGAGAACGCGCGCGCGTACACCGCCGTCGCCGCGCCGTCCACCATCGGGGATCTGATCAGGCAGGACAACTCCAAGGACAGCGACTACCAGCAGCTCGCGAACGTGGTGATCCTGGTCAGCCTGCCGGTCGCCGGCTGCACGCTCGCCGCGGGCATCGCGGCCGGGCTCGCCGACCGCAAGCGGCCGTTCAGCATGCTGCGGCTCACCGGCGCCCGGCTGGCCACGCTGCGCCGCGTCGTCGCGCTGGAAGGCGCCGTGCCGCTGCTGGCCGTCGCCGCCGTCGCGATCGGCACCGGGTTCGGCGGCGCCGCCATGTTCGCCTCCGAGGCCCAGTCACACCCGATGGTGGCGCCCGGCGCCGCGTACTACCTGCTCACCGCGGCCGGGATCCTGGTGTCCCTCGGCATCATCGCGGCCACCTTCCCGCTGCTGGCGCGCATCACCGGGCCCGAGGCCGCGAGAAACGAATGAACCTGCCTTCCGTACCGGCGCCGGCAGGACCGCCTCCGCCTGGCCACTCGCGCCGCTCATGCATGCCGTTCCCCGCAGTCAGCCGTTCACGGTGACCGAGACGCCCGGGTAGCCGGTGGCGCCGTTCGGAGCGGGCGGCTCCTGCAGGGCGGTCTGGGTGTAGCCGGTGTTGTCCGTGGCCCGCGCCTCGAGCAGGTGCGCGCCCGGCGTGGCGTCCCACTCCCACACCCACTGCCGCCAGGAGTCGATGTCGGGCACGGCGGCCAGGCGGGCCTGGTTCCACGGCCCGCTGTCCACCCGGACCTCGACCGCGGCGATGCCCTTGTGCTGGGCCCACGCGACCCCGGCGACCGGCGTGGGGCCCGGTTTCAGCGGCGCGGCGCCGGTCGGCACGTCGATCCGGGACTCGGTCTTGATCGGCGCCTGGGCGTCCCAGCCGCGCTGCGCCCAGTAGGCGACGTTCGCCGCGTACGTGGTCACCTCGATGTCGGTGATCCACTTGCACGCGGACACGTACCCGTACAGCCCCGGGACCACCATGCGGACGGGGAAGCCGTGCGCGACCGGGAGCGCGGTGCCGTTCATCGCCACGGCGAGCATCGCGTCCCTGCCGTCCATGACGGTCTGCAGCGGGGTGCCGGAGGTGAAACCGTCCACGGAGGTGCAGAGCAGCTGGTCCGCGCCGGCCCGCACCCCGGCCTGGCGGAGCAGGCTGGCCACGCTCGCGCCGATCCACAGCGCGTTGCCGACGTACGGCCCGCCGACCGGATTGGAAACGCACGTCAGGGTGATGTAGTCGGCGGTGAGCGGCCGCCGGATCAGCTCGTCGAAGGTGATCGTCACCTCCCGCGCCACCATGCCGTGCACCCGGAGCTGCCAGCTCGACGGCGGCACCTCAGGCAGGACGATCGCGGTGTCCACCCGGTAGAACGACCCGTTGGGCGTGATGAACGTGCTCAGGCCTGGTATCCGCAGGTTGCTCCCGGCGGGCAGCGGGGGAGCCGGGTGCGCAGGCGCGGGCAGGCGCAGCGCCGCCTGCGCCTGCGCGACGCTCGAATGCTCGGCGAGGAGGCGGCCCGCCAGCCCGGCCACGGCCGCCGTCCCCGCCGCGGCCGTGGCGATGGCCAGGAACCTCCGGCGCTCTGCCGGTACGGCGCCGGCCGGCCGTCCGGACCTGAACGGCTCGCGGGCCGCCGGCGACGCCGCCGAGGGCGGCCAATGGTCCGCGG
>JASHPR010000704.1 GCA_030038015.1 Streptosporangiaceae bacterium | reverse complement strand
CGCGCACCGCGCACTTACCTCTGCCGGCGGCGCCGCGGGGCCTGCGGCAGCCCGGCTGCCCCCCGGCCCACCCCATCCTGCATGGCACGCCCGCGCGGGCACCCGCCCGCGCGGCCGGCCCATGCCCGCATCTCCCCCCGGCACGCCCGTGCCTGCCCTGCCGCGACCGGAACAGGAGGACACCATGACCACTGCGGCCGAGCCCACCATCTACGAGGCCATAGGCGGGGATACCGCGCTGGCGGCGGTGGTCGACGACTTCTACCGCCGGGTGCTGGCCGACCCGGATCTCGCCGGCTTCTTCGCCGGGACGAACATGACCCGGCTGAAGGGACGGCAGGTCGAGTTCTTCGCTGCCGCCCTCGGCGGGCCTGTCCCCTACTCCGGCGCCTCGATGCGGGACGCGCACCGGGGCCGCGGGATAGGCCAGCACCACTTCGACCTGGTCGCCGGGTATCTCGTGGCCGCGCTCACCACGGCCGGGGTCCCGGGCGAGACGGTCACCCAGATCGTCGCCGCCGTCGCCCCGCTGGCCGGCGAGATCGTGGCCGCCAACCCCGGCTGACGCCGGACGGGCGGGCCGGCGGCCGGCCGCGCCGGGCCGTCATGCCATGCTCATCGGTTGACACAGCCGCGCACAGGGCGGGTGGCCGGGACGCCGCCGCCCCGGCGCGGGCTCCGGTGAGGTGGTGGGCCAATGCCAGATTCCGCGGACGTGGACGCCGTCGTCGTCGGCGCAGGCCTGGCCGGCCTGGTCGCCGCGCGGGACATCGCGGCGGCCGGCCATGACGTGCTGGTCGCCGAGGCCAGGGACCGGGTCGGCGGCCGCGTGCTCAACGCGGCCCTGCCGGGCACCAGCGGCGAGGTCGTCGAGGCCGGGGGCCAGTGGGTCGGGCCCGGCCAGGACCGGATCGCCGGGCTGATCAAGGAACTGGGCCTGGCGACGTTCCCCACCTACGACACGGGCGACAAGCTCGCCGAGCTGAGGGGGGCCAGGGCGCGCTACGGCGGCCGCATCCCCCGGCTGAACCCCGCCGTGCTCGCGGACATCGGCCAGGCCCAGCTGCGCCTGGACCGGGCGGCCCGCCGGGTGCCGCTGGACGCGCCGTGGAGCGCTCCCGGCGCGGCCCGCCTGGACGGCCAGACGTTCGCGACCTGGCTGGCCCGGCGCACGGCCACGGCCGGCGGCCAGGCGTTCTGGCGCCTGGTGACCGAGGCGGTGTGGTCCGCCGAGCCGGGCGACATGTCGGCGCTGTGGGCGCACTTCTACATCCACTCCGGTGGCGGGGTCGACTCGCTGATCGGCACGAGCGGCGGGGCGCAGCAGGACCGCGTGGTCGGCGGCTCGCAGCGGATCGCGCTGGAGCTCGCCGCCCGGCTCGGCGGCCGGGTCGCGACCGGCTTGCCGGTCCGTGAGATCGCCTGGGATGCGGGCGGGGTCGTCGTCAGCGCGGGCGGCAGGCAGGTCCGGGCGCGCCGGGCCGTGCTGGCCGTCCCGCCGCCTCTCGCCGCCCGGGTGCGGTTCGACCCGGGCCTGCCCGCCGAGCGTGACCAGCTCACCCAGCGGATGCCCATGGGCTGGGTGATCAAGGTCAACGTGCTCTACGACGAGCCGTTCTGGCGGGCCGACGGCCTGTCCGGCCAGGCCAACAGCGACGTGCGGCCGCTGGGCACGGTCTTCGACAACACCCCGCCCGCGGGCCGCCCGGGGGTGCTCGTCGGCTTCTTCGAGGGCGCGCACGCCCAGGCCGCGGCCCGGCTCGGCCAGCCGGAGCGCCGGGACCTGGCCCTCGCCGACCTGGCCGGCTACTTCGGGCCCCGGGCCAGGAAGGCGGCCGGCTACCTGGAGCTCGACTGGGCGGCGGAGGAGTATTCACGCGGCTGCTACGGCGCCTTCGCGGCGCCGGGCACGCTCACCCGCTACGGCCGCTCCCTCCGGGCGCCGGTGGGCCCGATCCACTGGGCCGGGACCGAGACAGCCACCCGCTGGGCCGGCTACATGGACGGTGCGGCCGAGTCCGGCGAGCGGGCAGCGGCCGAGGTCGTCGCGGCGCTGGCCGGCTGAACTCACCGGGCCCGCCGGTTCCGCGGCGGGCGGCCTTCCCGCTACGGTGCCGTGCATGATCTCTTACCGTCAGCCCGGGACCGTGGTCTCGGACCTGAGCTTCACCGTCCCGCTTGACCACGCCAGGCCGGACGGCGACCAGATCGAGCTGTTCGCGCGGCAGGTGATCGCGGCCGGCAAGCTCGCGGCCGACCTGCCGTGGCTGGTATACCTCCAGGGCGGTCCCGGGTTCGGCTCGCCGCGGCCGGTCGGCCGGGAGAGCTGGCTGGACCGCGCGCTGGACGACTACACGGTGCTGCTGCTCGACCAGCGGGGAACCGGCAGGTCCTCCCCCGCCAGCCGGCGCACCCTGGCCCGGCTCGGCAGCGCCCGGGCCCAGGCGGACTACCTGGCGCTGTTCCGCGCCGACGCCATCGTCGCCGACGCCGAGCTGGTCCGCAGGCAGGTCACGGGCGGCCGGCCGTGGGCCGTCCTCGGCCAGAGCTTCGGGGGCTTCTGCGCGGTGACCTACCTGTCGCAGGCACCCGGCGGGGTCAGCGAGGCGCTCATCACCGGGGGCCTGCCCGGCCTGGACGCGTCGGCGGACGACGTGTACCGCGCGACCTACCCGCTGGTGGCGCAGAAGAACGCGGAGCATTACGCGCGGTACCCGGGCGATGCGCACCGCGTGAAGGAGATCGCCCGGCGGCTCGCGGCCGGGGACGTGCGCCTGCCCAACGGCGCACCGCTGACCGTCGAGGTGTTCCAGTCGCTCGGCAAGATGCTGGGCTCCAGCACCGGCAGCCACACCCTGCATTACCTGATCGAGGACCCGTTCGCGGCCGGCGAGCTGTCCGACGACTTCCTGCATCAGGTGCAGGCGCACCTGACCTTCTCGGCCGCGCCGCTGTACGGGCTGCTGCACGAGGCCTGCTACGCGAACGGGAGCGCGACCGGGTGGGCCGCGCACCGGGTCAGGGCCGAGTTCCCCGAGTTCGACGCCGCCGCCGCGCTGGACGGCGACGCCCCGCTGCTGTTCACCGGGGAGATGATCTACCCGTGGATGTTCGAGAACGACCCGGTGCTCGCGCCGCTGGCCGAGGCGGCGGAGCTGCTGGCCCGGCGTGACTCCTGGCCGCCCCTCTACGACGCGGGCAGGCTGCGGGCCAGCGAGGTCCCGGCCGCGGCCGCCGTCTACTACGACGACATGTACGTGCCGCGGGAGTTCTCGGTGCAGACGGCCCGCGCCATCCGGGGCCTGCGGCCGTGGATCACCAACGAATACGAGCACGACGGGCTGCGGGTCAGCAACGGCGTGGTGCTGGACCGCCTGATCGCCATGGTCCGCGGCAACGCCTAGCCCGCGGCGCGCTGCACCGGGCTCCAGCCCGCGCCGGCCTCCGTGCGCATCGGTCAGCCCTCCTTCGGGTAACAGGCGAAAGCGATCTTGAACGGGACGGAGCCGCCCGGCCGCAGGCTGCCTTGACTGAACCATCAGTTTCGGATATCCCTGTACGCTGTAGGGCACGAGCGAGCCGACTGTCCTGGGGGGGACACGTGCCTGCTTCGCCGCGGCTGCGGGGGCGGCCTGCGCAATGTGCCGTTGTCCCGGACGGCCGGGAACGCGCGCCGGATCCGCCTGGCTGGCCAATGGTCTGCGGATGGCCGCGCCAAGGTCAGCAGGCCCCGCGGTTGGCCGCGGCATGAGACTCGAGCAAAGCGGGGCGCGGCCGCGGGCCGCCCGCACCCTGCGCCGGCCAGGCGTCGGGCCGGACACGCACGAGCGTTACCGCGCGCTGCTGGAGTCCGCTCCCGACGCGATGGTGATCGTCGACGACGCCGGGATCATAAGGCTGGTCAACGCGCAGACCGAGCTGGTGTTCGGCTACTCCCGCGATGACCTGCTCGGCCGCCCGGTCGAGCTCCTCGTTCCCCAGCGATTCCGCGGTCATCACCTCCGGAACCGCCGCAGGTATCTCGGCAGCCCGCAGGTGCGCCCCATGGGAGCCGGGCTGGAGCTCAGCGGGCTGCGCAGCGACGGGACCGAATTCCCGGTCGAGATCAGCCTCAGCCCGCTGGAGACCCCCGACGGCCTGCTCGTATCCGCCGCCGTGCGCGACGTCAGCGACCGCAAGGCCGCCGAGGAGCGGATCAGCCAGCTCGCCCTGATCGTCGAGTCCTCCCAGGACGCGATCCTGACCACCACCCTGGACGGCGTGATCACCTTCTGGAACATGGCCGCGGCCGACATGTACGGCTACCCGGCGGAGCAGGCGATCGGGCGGCACGTGTCCGCACTGGCGCCGGCTGGCCAGCGGGATGCGGTCGACGCGATCCTGGCCCGGATCGGGCGCGGCGAGCGGATCGACCGGTACGAAGGCCTGCGGATGACCCGCACCGGAAGGCTGCTGGACGTCGACATCGTCCTGTGGCCGGTGCGCGCGCACTCCGGCAGGATCGACGGCGCCTGCGCGATCGTGCGGGATATCACCGAGCACAAACGGGCCAAGCAGGAGCTCACCCGCCTCTACCAGCAGCAGCGGCAGGTCGCGCTGACCCTGCAGCGCAGCCTGATGGGATCCCCGCCGGAGATTCCCGGGATCGAGACCGCCAGCCGGTACCTGCCCGCCACCCAGGGGGCGGGGGTTGGAGGCGACTGGTTCGATCTCATCCCGCTCGGGGCCGGCCGGGTCGGCGTCCTCATCGGTGACGTCATGGGCCGGGGCCTGGAGGCGGCCACGGTCATGGGCCGGCTCCGGTCTGCCGCCAACGCCCTGGCCAGGACCGGCATGCCGCCGCAGCAGCTGATGCACGCCATCGACACGGTAGCCAGGGACCTGCCCGACCAGCTGATCACCTGCAGCTACCTGGTCATCGACGTCAACCCGGCCGAGGTGACGGCGGCGTCGGCCGGCCATCTGCCGGTCCTGCTGGTCGAGCCCGACGCCACCGTGCGCCAGCTGCCGGTGCCCGTGAGCGTCCCGCTCGGCGTCGGCGACATACCGCACCAGGAAACGAAGCTGACCACGCCGCCGGGCTCGACGCTGGTCTTCTACACCGACGGCCTGGTCGAGACGCGGGTGTCCGATATCCGCACCCAGATCGACGCGCTCCAGTCCGAGCTGCACACCGTCTTCGCCGGGACGTCCAGCCTTGAGCACGCCGCCGATCGCGTCCTGGCGGCGATGCTGCCCGGCTCGGACGAGCCGGCGGACGACGTGACCTTGCTGCTCGTCCGCACGCCGCCCGCCCCGCTGGCCAGCGCCCGGACGTCGCTCAGGCCCGAGCCGGCACAGGTCGCGGCCGGGCGCCGGTTCGTCCGCGACGCGCTGATCGCGTGGGGGGACGGGGAACTGGCCCACACCGCCTGCCTGCTCGCCTCTGAGCTGCTCACCAACGCGGTGGGGAACACCAGGGAGGCGATCGGCCTCGGCCTGCACCGCACGGCCAGCGAGCTGGTTGTCGAGGTCACCGACGACAATGCCCAGCGGCCCCAGCTCACACTGCCCGGTCCAGCGGACGAAAGCGGCCGCGGCCTGACGCTCGTCGACGCGCTGTCCGATTCCTGGGGCATCCGGCCGTCCGGGACGGGCAAGATCGTGTGGTTCGCCCTGGCCACCCCGGCCCGGGCCGACCGCGGCTAGCCCGCCTGGCCACAGTGATCTGCACGGCCGGTGGACCTGCCGGGTTGGCTCGCCGTCAAGTAGGTAGTTGCTGTCAAGCAACTGATTCGCGATAGACTCCATCGAGTGCGGACGATCGCTGAGCTGAAGGAACCGGGCAGCAGCCAATCCAGCAGCGGCGGCCGCTACAAGTGGGTGGCGCTCTCCAACACCACGCTCAGCATG
The DNA here is from genome assembly GCA_030038015.1 of Streptosporangiaceae bacterium. Classification (GTDB taxonomy): domain Bacteria; phylum Actinomycetota; class Actinomycetes; order Streptosporangiales; family Streptosporangiaceae; genus JASHPR01. Next base: position 2,305 of record JASHPR010000704.1, on the reverse strand, counting down.
TCGATGGCGACCATCGACGCGTCCATCGTGATCATCGCGATGCCGGCCATCTTCCGGGGCATCCACCTCAACCCGCTGGCTCCCGGCAACATCAGCTACCTGCTGTGGATGATCATGGGCTACCTGCTGGTGCAGTCGGTGCTGGTGGTGACCCTGGGGCGGCTGGGCGACATGTTCGGCCGGGTCCGCATCTACAACCTCGGCTTCGTCGTCTTCACGCTGGCGTCGATCGCCCTCTCCCTGGACCCGCTGACCGCCGGGTCCGGCGCGCTCTGGCTGATCGGCTGGCGGGTGGTGCAGGCCTTCGGCGGGGCGATGCTGATGTCCAACTCGGCCGCGATCCTCACCGACGCCTTCCCGGCGAACCAGCGCGGGATGGCGCTGGGTGTCAACCAGATCGCCGGCATCTCGGGGCAGTTCGTCGGGCTGCTGCTCGGCGGCCTGCTGGCGGCGTGGGACTGGCGCGCGGTGTTCTGGATCAACGTGCCGATCGGCGTGTTCGGGACGGTCTGGGCCTACCGGAGCCTCCGCGAGATCGCCACCACGAGAAGGGCGCGCGTCGACTGGGCGGGCAACGCCACGTTCGCGCTTGGTGCCGGCGTCCTGCTGGCTGCGATCACCTACGGCATCCAGCCGTACGGCGGGCACCCGACCGGGTGGACCAACCCCTGGGTGATCGCGGGCCTGGCCGGCGGGGCCGGGCTGCTGGTCATGTTCGGGATCATCGAGACCAAGATCCCCGAGCCGATGTTCCGGATGAGCCTGTTCAAGATCCGCGCGTTCGCCGCCGGGAACGCCGCCAGCCTGATGGGGTCGATCGCCCGCGGCGGGCTGCAGTTCATGCTGGTGATCTGGCTCGCCGGGATCTGGCTGCCGCTGCACGGCTACAACTTCATCGACACGCCGCTGTGGGCAGGCATCTACATGCTGCCGCTCACCGCCGGGTTCCTGATCGCCGGCCCGGTCTCGGGCACGCTCTCGGACCGGTACGGGCCGCGCCCGTTCGCCACGGCGGGCCTGCTGCTCGCAGCGTGCGCGTTCACCGGGCTGATGCTGCTGCCGGTCAGCTTCCCGTACTGGCTCTTCGCGCTGATCATCTTCTGCAACGGGGTGGGCAGCGGCCTGTTCGCCTCGCCGAATACCTCGGCGATCATGAGCAGCGTCCCCTCCTGGCACCGCGGGGCCGCCTCGGGCATGCGCTCCACGTTCCAGAACTCCGGCATGTCGCTGTCGATCGGCATCTTCTTCTCGCTGATGATCGCCGGCCTGGCGGACACCCTGCCGCGCACCCTGGCCGCCGGCCTGCGGGCGCAGGGCGTGCCCGCCGCGGTCGCCTCGCACGTCGCGCACCTGCCGCCGGTCAGCACGCTGTTCTCGGCGCTGCTCGGCTACAACCCGGTGGGCAGCCTGCTGGGCACGTCCGGGGTGCTGGCCCGGCTGCCTGCCCGCAACGCCGCCGCGCTCACCGGCAAGCGGTTCTTCCCCGACCTGATCTCGGGGCCGTTCCACCACGGCCTGATCATCGTGTTCAGCGCGGCGATCGCGATGTCGCTGGGCGGGGCGCTGATCTCGCTGCTCCGCGGGCGCCAGTTCTACTTCGACGACAACGCGGCCGGGGCCAGGCTCGCAGCGGGCGTCCCGGCCACCCATGCCGAGGCCAAGCTGGCAGCCGAGGTCGTCCCGGCCACCCCGGCCGAGGAGGCGACCGCCGCCCCGCCGGCGGCCACCGACGCCCGGGCGAGCGCGCCGGAACGCGGCGGGCTGGCCTAGCGCTCCCGGCCGCTGGACGCGCCCGGGCGGCGCCCGTGCACTAGGACCTGACCAGGCGGGACACGGCCGCCGCCGCCTCCTTGACCTTGGCCTCCGCCTCGGGGCCGCCGTGCTCCACCGCCTGGGTGACACAGTGCCCGAGATGGTCCTCGAGCAGCCCGATGGCGACGGCCTGCAGGGCCCGGGTCACCGCAGAGACCTGGGTGAGGACGTCGATGCAGTAGACGTCCTCCTCGACCATGCGCTGCAGCCCGCGCACCTGGCCCTCGATCCGGCGCAGGCGCTTGAGATACGCGTCCTTGTCCTGGGTGTACCCTCGCACGTCACGAGCTTACGTCGTTGAGCCCGGGCCGGCACCCGGGGCATACACTGGGGCCGTGCCGCGATACGAGTACCGGTGCCGCGCGTGCGGCGACACGTTCGAGCTGACCCGGCCGATGAGCGAGTCGTCCGGGCCGTGCACCTGCCCCCAGGGCCACGACGACACCGTCAAGCTGCTGTCCACGGTCGCGGTGGGCGGCCGGGCGGGCTCGCC
>JASHPR010000703.1 GCA_030038015.1 Streptosporangiaceae bacterium | reverse complement strand
TAGCGGACCTGCGGCAGCCACAGCGCCGCCGCCGCGAGCGCCGGCAGCGCCCACATGCCGAGCGTGAGCTGCACCGGCCAGCCGGCCCCGTTGCCCGCGGCGCGGAACACCGGCACCGCGATGAGCGACGCGACCACGGCGCCCGCGCCCAGCATCAGCAGGTAGGCGCCGATCAGGGTGCCCGCGTGCTCCGGGTGGCGGCGCTTGACCAGGCTGGGCAGCAGCACGTTCATCAGCGCGATCGCGCCGCCCGCCGCCACCGTCCCGGGGAACAGCATCGACCCGGGCAGGGCGCCGCGCAGCAGCAGCCCGCCGGCCAGCACCAGCAGCGCGGCCAGCAGCACCCGCTCCTCGCCGAACGCGCGGCTCAGCGGGGCGGCGAGCCCGGAGAACACCCCGAAGCAGAGGACCGGCACCGCGGCCAGCACGGTGATCGCCGCAGCGGGCAGGTGCAGCGCGGTGGCGAGCTCGGGGAAGACGGGGGGCAGGCCGGTGATCGCGGCGCGGAGGTTGATGGCGAGCACCATGATCCCGGCGGTGAGCAGCACCGCCTCCCGGCTCGCCCGCCCCGTGCCGGCCAGCCGCCGGCCGGCTCCCGCAGGGGCTTCGGCCATGTCTGAGGTGTCTGAGGAGGGCACCCCAAGACGCTACCGTTGCGGGGTGACCTACGAGCAGCCAGACATCGCGGGCCTGCGGCAGGGCCTGGACGAGGTGGACACGGGGATCGTCCGCCTGATCGCACGGCGGCGCGAGATCATCGACGCCATCGCGAAGGTGAAGGAGCACTCCGAGTCGGGCATCCAGGATCCCGAGCGGGAGCGGCGGGTGCTGGACGGGGTGATAGCCGTGGCCACCGACCTCGGCGTCTCCGCCAGCCTGGTGCGCACCATCTTCCGTGAGCTGATCAGCGACTCGGTGGCCCAGCAGGTGCGGCACCTGAACGGGGACGGCGGGGGGCGGGTCCGGGTCGCGTTCCAGGGCACTGCGCACTCCTACAGCGACGCCGCCGCGCAGAAGTACCTGGCCGGCCGGGGCCTGGCCGGGGACCTGGCCGGCTACCGCACGTTCCGGGAGGCGGCCGACGCGCTGCTGGCGGGCGACGCCGATCTCGCGGTGCTGCCGATCGAGAACACCACCGCCGGCAGCATCAACGAGGTCTACGCGCTGCTGCGGTCCCGCGAGATGTACATCGTCGGCGAGGAGACCTGGAAGGTCGATCACTGCCTGGCCGCGGCGGCGGACGTCCCGCTGTCCTCGCTGACCCGGATCCTGTCCCATCCCCAGGGGCTGGAGCAGTGCAGCCAGTTCCTGCGCTCGCTGCCGAACGCGGTCCCCACCACCTACTTCGACACCGCCGGCGCGATGCAGGCGGTGGCCGCCTCGGATGATCCCGGCCTCGCGGCGATCGGCTCACCCGAGGCGGCCGCGGCGCACGGGCTGGTGGTGCTGCGGCACGACATCGCCGACGCCGAGGAGAACTACACCAGGTTCGTCGCGCTGTCCCGGACCCCGGCCACCATGGACGTCCGGATCCCGTGCAAGACCAGCCTGATCCTGGCCACCCGGCACGAGGAGGGCGCGCTGCTGCGCTGCCTGGAGGTGCTGTCCGGCAGCGGCCACTCCATGACCAAGCTGGAGTCGCGGCCGCGCCCGGGCCGGCCCTGGGAGTACCTGTTCTTCCTCGACTTCGAGGGCAACGCCGCCGACCCGAAGACCGCGGCGGCCCTCGACGAGCTCAGGTCGGCGGCCCTGTACATCAAGGTGCTGGGCAGCTACCCGGCGAAGGCGCTGCGCCACCTGCCCCGCCCGGGCGAGCTGGGCGAACCGGGTGAGCCGGGCCGCCAGCCAGGCCCGGGGCAGGACGAGTCGCCGGCCGACACGCTGGAGGCCGTCGCCGCCGAGCAGCCGGCCGTCCGCCGGTCCCGGCACTACCGGCTGGTTGACCGGGCGGCCCGGCAGGCCGACACCGTCATCCGGGTCGGCGACGTCCTCGTCGGCGGCGAGGGCTTCGTGGTGATGGCCGGGCCATGCTCGGTCGAGAGCGCCGAGCAGATCGGCGCCTGCGCCAGGTTCGTCCGCGACCACGGCGCGCACGTGCTGCGCGGCGGCGTGTTCAAGCCGCGGACCTCGCCGTACGCGTTCCAGGGGCTCGGCTGGGACGGGCTGGACCTGCTGGTCGCGGCGGGGCGCGAGGCCGGCCTGCCGGTGGTCACCGAGGTGATGGCGGTCGACCAGGTGCAGCGGATGGCGTCGGCGGCCGACATCCTCCAGGTCGGCACGCGCAACATGCAGAACTTCGACCTGCTGCGCGAGCTCGGCAAGGTGGACCGGCCGGTGCTGCTCAAGCGCGGCCTGTCCAGCACGATCGAGGAATGGCTGGCGGCAGCAGAGTACGTGGTCACCCAGGGCAACCAGCAGGTGATCCTTTGCGAGCGGGGCATCCGGACGTTCGAGAGCGCCACCCGCAACACCCTCGACCTTTCCGCGGTTGCCGTCGTGCGCGAGCGGTCGCACCTGCCGGTGATCGTGGACCCTAGCCACGGCACCGGGCAGCGCCGCTACGTCGCCCCGATGGCCTGGGCGGCGCGGGCCGCCGGAGCGCACGGCCTGCTCATCGAGGTTCACCCGGACCCCGACCGGGCGCTGTCCGACGCCGACCAGAGCCTGTCGTTCGACGGGTTCGCCGCCCTGATGCGCCGCCTCGCCGCCATCCAGCCGTCAGCCGCCGGGTAGCTGAGTCCGGCGGCGATGCGCTCGCGCGCATCCGGCCCATCCCCGCCATCAGCCCTGGGCCAGCAGCGACCGCAGCACGTACTGCATGATGCCGCCGTGCCGGTAGTAGTCCGCCTCCCCGGGGGTGTCGATCCGCACCACGGCGCGGAACTCGGTGCCGTCGGCGCGCACCGTCACCTCTCTGGGGGCCGGCCCCGAGTTGATCGCCTCGATCCCGAGCACGTCGAACACCTCGTGCCCGGTCAGCCCCAGCGACCCGGCCGACTGGCCGGGCAGGTACTGCAGCGGCAGCACGCCCATGCCGATGAGGTTGGACCGGTGGATCCGCTCGAACGACTCGGCCAGCACGGCCCGCACGCCCAGCAGCACGGTGCCCTTCGCCGCCCAGTCCCGTGACGACCCGGAGCCGTACTCCTTGCCCGCGAGCACCAGCAGCGGGGTCCCCTCGGCCAGGTAGGCACGGGACGCGTCGTAGATCGACGCCTGCGTGCCCTCGGGCAGCTTGACCGTGACCCCGCCCTCGGTGCCCGGGGCGAGCTGGTTCCGCAGCCGGATGTTGGCGAACGTGCCGCGGATCATCACCTCGTGGTTGCCGCGCCGCGAGCCGTAGCTGTTGAAGTCGCGCCGCTGCACGCCGCGGTCGAGCAGGTACTGTCCTGCCGGGCTGTCCGCCTTGATCGCCCCGGCGGGCGAGATGTGGTCGGTGGTCACCGAGTCGCCGAGCAGCGCGAGCACCCGCGCGCCGTGGATGTCGCCGGCCGGCTCGGGCTCGGCAGGCATCCCGTCGAAATACGGCGGCCGCCGCACGTACGTCGACGCCGGATCCCACGCAAACGTGTCGCCGGGCGGCACCTCGAGCGCGCGCCAGCGGTCGTCCCCCGCGAACACGTCGGCGTAGTCACGCGCGAACATCTCCGCCGCCACCGCGTTCTGGACGATCTCGGAGATCTCGCGGGGCGACGGCCACAGGTCGGACAGGTAGACGGGCTTCCCCGACGTCCCCCTCCCCAGCGGCTCCGAGGTCAGGTCGATGTCCATCGTCCCGGCCAGCGCGTAGGCCACCACGAGCGGCGGCGAGGCCAGGTAGTTCATCTTCACGTCCGGGTTGATCCGGCCCTCGAAGTTGCGGTTGCCGGACAGCACCGAGACCACGGCCAGGTCGCTGGCGTTCACGGCCTCGCTGATCGCCTCGGGCAGCGGGCCCGAGTTGCCGATGCAGGTGGTGCAGCCGTAGCCGACCAGGTTGAAGCCCAGCTTCTCCAGGTAGGGCGTGAGGCCGGCCCGGTCGTAGTAGTCCATGACCACCTTGGAGCCCGGCGCCAGCGTGGTCTTCACCCAGGGCTTGCGCTCCAGCCCTGCCTCGACGGCCTTCCTGGCCAGCAGCGCGGCGCCGACCATCACCGAGGGGTTGGAGGTGTTCGTGCACGACGTGATCGCGGCGATCACCACCGAGCCGTGGTCGACCGTGGTCGTGGTGCCGTCGTCCAGGGTGACCTCGACCGGGGCGAAGGGCTGCCGCGCGGGGTGGGCGGCAGCCGGCTCGGCCGGCGTGGCCCGGTCACCGGCGTAGACGCCGTCGGCTTCCTCGGCGGCCACCGGGTCGGACGCGGGGAACGTGTCGGCGATGTCGGTGTCCAGGCTGTCGAGCGCCACGTACGAGCCGAGCGCCTCGCGGAACGCGGCCTTGGCCCCGGACAGCGCCACCCGGTCCTGCGGCCGCTTCGGGCCGGCCAGCGACGGGACCACCGTGGACAGGTCCAGCTCGAGCTCCTCGGAGTACCGCGCGCGGCTGCCCGGCTCGTACCACAGGCCCTGCTCCTTGGCGTACGCCTCGACCAGCGCGACGTGCTCGTCGCTGCGGCCGGTCAGCCGCAGGTAGCCGATGGTCTCGGCGTCGATGGGGAAGATGGCGCAGGTGGAGCCGAACTCGGGGCTCATGTTGCCGATCGTGGCGCGGTTGGCTACCGGCACCGCGGCCACGCCCTCGCCGTGGAACTCGACGAACTTGCCGACCACGCCGTGGGCGCGCAGCAGCTGGGTGATCGTGAGCACGAGGTCGGTCGCGGTGGCCCCGTCCGGCAGCTCGCCGGTCAGCCGGAACCCGACCACCCGCGGGATCAGCATCGAGACCGGCTGGCCGAGCATGGCAGCCTCGGCCTCGATGCCGCCGACGCCCCAGCCGAGGATGCCGAGCCCGTTCTGCATGGTGGTGTGCGAGTCGGTGCCCAGGCAGGTGTCCGGGTAGGCCGCCGTGGTGCCGCCCTCCCCCGGCTGCGCCATGACCACCCGCGCCAGGTGCTCGATGTTCACCTGGTGCACGATCCCGGTGCCCGGCGGCACCACCTTGAACTGGCTGAACGCCTCCTGCCCCCAGCGCAGGAAGCCGAACCGCTCGGAGTTGCGCTGGAACTCGAACTCCACGTTGCGCTCGAACGCGTCCGGCCTGCCGAACACGTCGGCGACCACCGAGTGGTCGATCACCAGCTCGGCGGGCACCAGGGGGTTGATCCGGCCCGGGTCGCCGCCGAGGTCCCGCATGGCCTCCCGCATGGTGGCCAGGTCGACCACGGCGGGAACGCCGGTGAGGTCCTGCATGATCACCCGGGCCGGGCTGAACGCGATCTCGGTGGCGGGCTCGGCTGCGGGATCCCAGGAGGCGAGCGCGCTGATGTGCCCGGCCGTGACGTTCCGGCCGTCCTCGGTCCTGAGCAGGTTCTCCAGCAGGATCTTGAGGCTGAACGGGAGACCGCCACTGCCTTCCACCGCGTCCAGCCGGTGCATCTCGTAGCCGGTGCCGCCGACGCGCAGCGTGCCGCGGCTGCCGAAGCTGTTGGCTGTCATCGCCTGACCTCCATCGTGTGGCCTCCCTGCCCGGTGGCTCGTCCCAGCGCCCCCGCCACTCG
>JASHPR010000702.1 GCA_030038015.1 Streptosporangiaceae bacterium | reverse complement strand
AGGCTCTCGACCGTGCCGAGCCCGGGCGGCGGCAGCCAGGACAGCGTCCCCCGCTGCCCGAACCCAACCGCCAGCACCGGGCTGGCCAGCAGAAACCCGGCCACCGCGGCGGCGAGCCAGCCCAGCGCCAGCGATCTCGCGGCCCCGGTGCGGTTTCCGCGGTCCCGGCTGCCGGACGTGCCGGGCGCGGTTGCCCGCAGGCACCACCGCCCCACGGTCACCGCATGCGCCGCGATCAGCAGCAGGCCGAACATGTCGACGATGCCTAAGAACGCCAGGCACACGGCGTAGCCGGCCAGCCAGCGAGGCCTGGCCCCGGCGTCGTCCTGCATGGCCCGCACCAGCAGGTAGCTTGCCAGCGAGGCCAGCGCGACCACGATCGCGTACGGCCTGGCGTCCTGGCCGTACAGGCTGACCTCGGGCAGCACGGCGAAGACCAGGCCGGAGGCGAGCCCGGCCCGGGGCGAGACCAGCCGCCTGCCGATCGCGGCGACCGCCGCCGCGGCGCCGGCCATCGCCACCGCGGAAGGCAGCCTGGTCACCAGCTCACCGGTGCCGCTCAGGTGCACCATCACCCAGATGAGCAGGTAGTAGGCGCCGTGCACGGCGTCGATGTTGCCGAGTGTGCGGAGCAGGTTGCCCAGCGGCCGCTGGGCCGCCGACATCGTGGCGGCCTCGTCTCGCCAGTACGACGCGCCGGTGATCCCCCAGAGCATGATCAGGAAGGTGGCAGCCGGCGGCAGCGCCATCATCCACCAGGCGCCCGCGTCGAACCCCCGTCGCCTGGCCGCGCCCTGCTCCGGGCCCGCCGCGTCAGGCTGGCCCGCGACGGCGGGCTGAGCGCTGGGCGTGGTCACGGCGTGGCGCCTTCCGCTCGGAACGGGTCTGGTCACTAGACACTATGCAACCGGGCCTCGCCGGGTGAACCACACGCCGGCAATCCGCGGCTTCCGCTCCGGCCGCCCATGATCACGGAGGATTTTGGGCGCTATGTGGCCACAATCCTCCGTGATCATGAGAGCTAGCCGCGGATGGCGCGGAGCGACTCCCGCAGTGACCCCACGGTCGCCAGCACTGCGGACGGCTCGTAGCCGCAGTGCGCCATGCAGTTCGCGCACCGCGGGTCCTTGCCGCGCCCGTACTTCTCCCAGTCGGTGGTGTCGACCAGCTCCTTGTACGTCTTGGCGTAGCCGTCGGCCATCAGGTAGCACGGCCGCTGCCAGCCGAGCAGCGAGTACGACGGGATGCCCCAGGCGGTGCAGGCGAAGTCCTTCTTGCCCTCGAGGAAGTCGAGGAACAGCGGCGTGTGGTTGAGCCGCCAGCGCCTCCTGTTGCCGTCGCCGAACGCCTTGCGGAACAGCTCCCTGGTCTCGGTGACGCCGAGGAAGTGGTCCTGGTCGGGCGCCTTCTCGTAGGCGTACGCCGGCGAGATCTGCATCTGGTCGATGCCCAGATCGTCGTTGAGGTAGTTGAGCACGTCGATCACGGTCTGCGGGGTGTCGGTGTTGAAGAACGTGGTGTTCGTGCCCACCCTGAACCCGCGCCGCTGGCATTCCCTGATCGCCTCGACCGCCTGGTCGAACACGCCTTCCTTGCACACCGACTCGTCGTGCCGCTCCCGCAGCCCGTCGATGTGCACCACCCAGGAGAAGTACGGCGACGGCGTGAACTTGTCCAGCTTCCTGGGGATCAGCAGCGCGTTCGTGCACAGGAACACGAACTTCTTGCGCTTGATCAGCTGCCGCACGATCTCGTCGATCTGCGGGTGCATGAGCGGCTCGCCGCCGGCGATCGAGACCATCGGCGCGCCGCATTCCTCGATTGCGGCGATGGCCTGCTCGACCGGCATCCGCTGCTTCAGCAGGTCGTGCGGCTGCTGGATCTTGCCGCAGCCCGCGCACTTGAGGTTGCAGGCGAACAGCGGCTCGAGCTCCACGAGCAGCGGGAACTTGCCGCGGCGGGCCAGCTTCTGGCGCAGCAGGTAGGAACCCACGCGCATGCTCTGGCGCAGTGGCATAGGCATCTATTGCTTCAACTCCTTGGGAAGCCCGAAGCGGATGGATTCGGTGGCGACCACGCGCTCGCTGACCTCGACCCGCCCGAGGCCGGAGAGCGCGTCGATGATCTGGCCGACCACGGCCGGGGGCGCCGACGCCCCCGCGGTGAGCCCCACGACCGACGCGCCGGTGAGCCAGCCAAGCTCGATGTCCTCGGGACCGTCGATGAGGTACGCGGGCGTCCCGGCCCGCTCGGCGGTCTCCACCAGGCGCTTGGAGTTCGACGAGTTCGCCGAGCCCGCCACCAGCACCAGGTCGGCCTCGGCCGCGATCGCCCGCACCGCGAGCTGGCGGTTGGTCGTGGCGTAGCAGATGTCGTCGCTGCCGGGGCTGCGCGCGCCGGGGAACCGGTCCAGCAGCGCGCCGGCGATGCCGCTGGCCTCGTCGGTCGACAGCGTGGTCTGCATCAGGTAGGCGACCTTGCCCGGGTCCGCCGGCCGCAGCCTGGCCACGTCCGCCACGGTCTCGACCAGCGTGGTCGCCTGCGGCGCCTCGCCGAGCGTGCCCTCGACCTCCTCGTGGCCGGCGTGGCCGATCAGCGCGACCTGGAAGCCGTCGGCGGCGAACCGGCGCGCCTCGGCGTGCACCTTGGCGACGAGCGGGCAGGTCGCGTCGATCGCCCGCAGTCCGCGCTGGGCGGCCTCGTCCCGCACCTCCGGCGACACGCCGTGCGCGGAGAACACCACGGTCGCGCCGTCGGGAACCTCGTCGAGCTCGTCGACGAAGACCGCGCCATGACGCTCGAGGTCGGTCACGACGACCTTGTTGTGCACGATCTGCTTGCGCACGTACACCGGGGGGCCGTCCCGCTCGAGCACCCGCTCGACGATCTCGATGGCCCGCTCCACACCCGCGCAGAACGAGCGCGGCCCGGCCAGCAGGACGTTCCTGGGCCCGCAGGCCCCGGCCCAGCGGGCAAGCGCGGGGCCGGCCAGCCGCAGCGACCGCAGCGCGGCCGCGCCG
>JASHPR010000071.1 GCA_030038015.1 Streptosporangiaceae bacterium | reverse complement strand
AGGGTCTACGGGATGCGGTAAACCGAGACGTGCGAGCGCGACTCGGCGGTGAACTCGGTGCCGAGCCAGTCCGCGTGCCTGCTCTCCAGCTCGAAGCCGGCCAGCTGGGCCATGAGGTCGAGCTCGGCGGGCCAGATGAAGCGGTGCGGGCTGCGGTACAGCCGGGCCGTCTTGGTCTCATCGAACCGGAAGTGGTGTGAGACCACGTGCTGGCGCAGCACGTCGTAGGTGTCCAGGCCGATGTACCCGGTGCCGCAATGCCACACCACGGCCTGCTGCCCCGGCGGGAGCCTGCGCAGCTCGGGCACCCCCAGCTCGATCACGAACCGGCCGCCCGGCGTGAGGTGCCGGGCGGCGTTGCGGAAGCACGCGACCTGCTCGGCCTGGGTGAGCAGGTTGGAGATCGTGTTGTACACCAGGTAGACCAGCGCGCACTCGCCCGGGGCACGGGCCGTTGCCATGTCCCCGGCGATGACCGGGATCGTCTCTTCCCCCGCCTTCGCGCGCAGCCGGCCGATCATCGGCTGCGACAGCTCGATGCCGGTGACGGGCACCCCCCGTTCGGCGAGCGGGATGGCCACACGGCCGGTTCCTATGGCGAACTCAAGTGCCCGTCCGCCGCCGGCCAGCCCGGCGAGGCGGTCAACCGCCGGCCCCAGCACCTCCGGCGCGAACATGCCGCTGCCTGGCGTGTCGTAGTCCTCGGCGGCCTCAGCGTCCCAGATCTCCTCCTGTCGCATGCCGCCAACGATCCCCGCGCGAGGCGGGCACGGTCCAGCGATTTTGCGGCACGCGAGCTGCTGCCATACTGGGGAGTTCCGCCAGCTCCGGCAGAGACCTGAACCGGGTGGCCAAGGACCGATGACAGATGACCGGGCGCTCGCGCAGCTGCGGAGCGCCGACCCTATCCTGGCCCGGCTGATCGACGGCCATCCCGGCTTTGACCCGCGGGCCTGGCTGAAGGACCTGCCCGCCATGGACGCGTTCGGGACCCTGATCTTCCAGGTGACTGGGCAGCAGCTGTCGGTGCAGGCCACCCGGCGCCTCCTGGGCCGCCTTCAGGACCTGTTCGGCGGGCAGCTGCCGTCCCCCGCCGCCCTGCTCGCCGCCGACCCGGCCAGCCTGCACAAGGCCGGGCTGTCCCGGCGGAAGGTGGCCACGCTGCGCGCCGTCGCCGCCCGGTTCGCCGACGGCTCGCTCAGCGACGGCCTCCTGCGGCAGCTGCCCGACGACGAGATCATGGAGCGCCTCACCGCCATCCCCGGCATCGGCCCGTGGACCGTGCATGGGTTCCTGATCATCGCGCTCGGCCGCGCCGACGTCGTGCTGCCCGGGGACCTGGCCCTCCGCAAGGCCATCCGGCGCGCTTACCAGCTCGGCCACCTGCCGTCCCAGCAGGAGGTGCTCCAGATCGCCGAACACTGGCGGCCGTACCGCAGCCTGGCAAGCGCGTACCTGTTCCAGGCCGCGTTCGACCCACCCGGCTGAACGGCCCAGCTCGCCGCCGGCCGTTCAGCGCGGCGGTTCCCGCACAACGCCGCCGATGGCTGTGGTCACGACCTTCCCGACGGCCTCGGGATCCGGCGGGGTGCCGTCCTGGCCGGCCCACAGCAGGTGGACGCTGCCGATCAGCATCGGCGCGAGCCAGTCGACCTCAGCGTCGGCCGCGAGGCGGCCCAGGTCGCGCTCGGCGGCCAGGTAGGAGGTGACCATGACCATGGCCTCGGTCAGGACCGGGACGCCGGCCGGCCAGGCCTCACGCAGCCGGGCGCGCAGGCTGTCCCGGGAGCTGACGAGCGGGACGATCGCCACCGCGGCCGAGCCGAACAGGGCGGTCAGCGCGGCGGTGAGGTTGCCGGCGACGGTGCCGGTGCTGGCGGCGTCGCGCAGGGCCGCAGCCTGGCTGTCCATCCGGCCGGCCCGGTCCAGCACGAACTCGGCGAGGAACGCGTCGAAGTCGGCGAAGTGCCGGTGCAGCACCCCCTTGGCCACCCCAGCCTCCGCGGTGACCGCCCGGCTGGTCAGCGCGCCGGGCCCGTCGCGCAGCAGCACGCGCTCAGCGGCGTCGAAGAGCTGCTCCCTGGCGTCACGCAGGGCCACCCCTGTCGGCACCGTTGCTCCTTCCTTCGCTGAGCGCGAAACCGGCGGCTAAGTGGGCTCCTGCCCACTTAAAGTGGGCGCATGACCACTCTACCGCCCGGGCAGTCGGGTTTCCTCGGAGGCGAATCCCACCAGGCCCGGGCGATGGCCGAGTCATTCGGCGCGGACGCTGAACGTTACGACCGGGCCCGCCCCAGCTACCCCGCTGCGCTGGTGGAGCGGATCCTCGCCGCCAGCCCCGGGCGCGACGTCCTCGACGTCGGCTGCGGGACCGGCATCGTGGCGCGGCTGTTCCAGGCGGCCGGGTGCACGGTGCTGGGGGTCGACCCGGACGAGCGGATGGCGGGCTTCGCGCGCGAGCGCGGGCTCGAGGTCGAGGTAGCGAAGTTCGAGGACTGGGACCCGGCCGGGCGGGTATTCGACGCGGTGATCGCCGGGCAGGCCTGGCACTGGGTGGACCCGGTCGCCGGCGCGGCCAGGGCGGCGCAGGCACTGCGCCCGGGCGGCCTGCTGGCCCTGTTCTGGAACGCGTTCGAGCCGCCACCGGACGTAAGTGAGGCACTCGCCGCCGCCTACAGCCGCGCACGGCCCGGCTCGCCGCCCCCCAGCCGCCCCGCTACGGGCGCCGAGGCGTACGCGGGCCTGTCCGCCAAGGCGGCCGACGGGATGCGGGAGGCGGGCGCGTTCGGCGACCCGGAGCAGTGGCGGTTCGGCTGGGACCGGCCCTACACCCGCGACGAGTACCTGGACCAGGTGCGGACCGCTGGCGTCTGGCCCCAGCTCTCCCCCGGCGCGCAGCAGGAGGTGCTGGCCCGCGTCGGCGCCGCGATCGACGCGGCGGGCGGCAGCTTCATCATGCACTACGTCACGGTGGCGGTCGCCGCGGCGCGAACCGCCAGCTCCTTGAGGAGCTGGAGCGGCTGCACGTTGACAACGCCCGCGACCAGGGCTGGTCATGGCAGGACATCGCGGGCGTGCTGAACGTGTCGAAGCAGTCGGTCCACGAAAAGCACGCCGCCCGGCGCAAGCTCCGGGGCAAGGAGGACTGACCAAGTGTTCGAGAGATGCACCGACCGTGCCCGCCGGGCACAGCAGCGCCTGGCCGGCGAGCTCGAGCGGGTGCTCGCCGCGGCCGCCGGCGAATGCCGGGCCGCCGGCGGGTCGCTCCCCGCGGCTGTACGCGGCCTTTTACGACTCGGTCGCGGCGCACAGCCGCCACGGCCTGAACGTCGTGGCCGACGTCGGGCCGCCGGCCGCCGACCGCCCGCACGCCGCGCGCTGACATGATGACCTGGTGAGCCTGTCCGCGGACTTCTCGGTCATCCCGGAGAGCCAGCGTGCCCCGGAAGTCGAGCTGCTGTGTGACGCCATGGAGGCGGCCGGCCAGGACGGCCGCTACCCGCAGCTGACCGTCGAGCGGCCCTGGTCGGTGCACAACCCGGTGCTGGAGGGCGAGTTCGCCGCTCCGGGCGCGATCCGCTGGTACCTGGAGCGCGAGCTCGCCAAGCTGGCAGCCGCAGGCGCGCGGATCTCGGTCTCCCCCGGGCGCAAGGCGCTTGACCTGCGCGACCCGGCCCTGGGGCCAGCGATCGACGAGACCCGCTGGGACCTGCGGCGCAAGAAGCTGTTCCTGTTCACGCCCGAGCGCATGGCGCTGTCCATCGACCGGCTGCAGCACTACACGGGGACCGCTGCCGAGCTGTTCCAGCGCTATGTGCTGCTCACGAACTATGACTGGCACGTGGCGGAGTTCCGCGCCGCCCTGCCGGGCTGCGTGGGGCCGGGCTCCGAAGGATGCCAGATGCCCGCCTGGCACCATGTGCTTCCCGGGCGCGCCGGACTGACCATGGTGAACATCGGCGTCGGCACGTCCAATGCCAAGACGATCACCGACCACCTGGCCGTGCTCCGCCCCGACCTGGTCATGATGATCGGGCACTGCGCCGGCCTGCGCAACCACCAGGAAATCGGGGACCTGGTGCTGGCGACGTCGTTCGTGCGCGACGACCGTGTCCTGGACGAGATGCTGCCGCTGAGCGTCCCGGTCGTCTCCAATCACACGCTGAACACGCTCCTGCTCGCCGAGCTGACAGCCCGCGGCCTGCGCAGCCGGATGGGCATCGTCTTCACCACCGCGAACCGGAACTGGGAACTGCACCTGGCCATGATGGAGGAGCGGCTGCGGGTGTCCAGGGCGCTGGCCGTGGACATGGAATCCGCGACCGTGGCCGCCAACGGGTTCCGCTACCGCATCCCCACCGCCACCCTGCTCGCGGTCAGCGACAAGCCCCTGCACGCCCGTCCCAAGCTCAGCGCGGACGCGCAGAGCTTCTACACCGCCAGCCGCCGTCAGCACGTCGAGATCGCCATCTCGGTGGCCGGGAAGGTCAGGCAGCTGTACCCGGGCGGCCTGCCCACAACCGACCTCCGCTCCCCCGACGAGCCGCTGCTTGGGACCGGCGATCCCGCGCCAGCCGAGGCAGGCGTGGGGATGGAACGGACGTGACCACACGGCCAATCCGTGGCGGACCGAACCTGCCGGCCGGAGATGCCGGCGCTGCTGAGCCGGCGGCAGTCAGGGCCGGGCGCCTGGCTGGGTGAACAGGCCGCGGGCGATGAAGTCGAGGTTGGCCGCGGTGCGGCGCCGCACGTTCTCGGGTGCGTAGGGGTCGCTGACGTGGCGCTCGATCACGGGTTCCAGCAGCAGCGGGCCGAGGATCACCGACAGCACCTGGAACGGGCGCCACTGCGGGTCGGAGCCTGGCCGGAGGCCGCCCGCCCGGTCCAGGCGGTCCAGCCCGCGCTCGGTGGCGGCGACCAGGCTGTCGAAGATCGTCATGCTGGCGGGGGTGCCGTCGTCCAGGGAACGGCGCAGGTACTGGCGGATCTGCGGGCTGGCGCCGAGCACGTCGGCGAAGGCCCCGGCCATCTCGAGGGCGAGGCCGTCGGCCGGGAGGTCATCGGGGATGGCCGCGAAGCGGTCGAGAAACGTTCTGAGCACAGCCTGGTCGACGGCCTCGCGGAGCCGTTCCTTGCTGCCGAAGTGATGCACGACCAGCCCCGCCGACACGCCGGCGGCGTCGGCGATGGCCCGCAGCGGCACGCCGAACCCGGCCGAGCCGAACAGGGTGAGGGCCGCTTCGCGGATTCTCGCCCGCGTGCCGAGGTCCGACTGCTGCACGGTCGGGGATGGCATCCGGGCCGGTGTCTCGCTCACAGCTGCCGAGGGTACCGAGGCCGCGCTGGCCGGCTCCAGCTCACGCCGCATCGCCGCCGCCGTCGTCGATCCGGGTGCGCACCGGCACGGCCGGCAGGAGGAGGGAGAGCAGCAGCAGGGCCGCCGCGACGGGGATGGCCCACAGGTAGACGAGCTGACCGACTGCCCGAAGGCGCTGACGATGATGGCGCGGGCGCCGCCGGACAGCGGCAGGATCCCGGCGACGATGCCCTGGTACAGCCTGCTGGCCAGGCCGCCTGCCGCGTGCCCGGGCAGCATGACGGCGAGCCGTGCGGAGAACCGGCGCAGCATGAGCGTGCTGAACACCGCGGTGCCCGCGGCGCCGCCGAGCGAGCGGAACAGCAGGGTGGCCGCCGTTGCCGTGCCCACGTCCCGGTAGGGCACCGCGTTCTGCACGATGATGACCATCAGCTGCATCTGGAACCCGACACCCAGGCCGAGCGCCAGCTCGGCGACGAGGATCAGCCAGGCCGGCGCCGCCGGGCTGAGCGAGGTCAGCGGCAGGAGACCCGCGATCAGCAGCAGCGCCCCGATCACCGGGTACTGGCGGTACCGCCCGGTGGCCGACATCCGGGTCGCGCTGTAGACGCCGGTCACCACCGCGGCCAGCATCGCCGGGGTCAGCAGCGCCCCGGACACGGTCGCGCTGCGGCCCTGGACGACCTGGAAGAACTGCGGCAGGAACACCACCGTGCCGAACAGGGCGGCGCCGAGCAGGAACGAGGACGGGATCGCGACCCGGAAGACCTTGCCGCGCCACAGGGCCGGCGGGAGCACCGGGCTGGCGGCACGCGTTTCCCGCCACACGAACGCGGCCGCCGCGGCCGCCGAGGCGGCGATCAGCGAGACGATCACCGGGGAGCCCCACGGGTGGGTGATCCCGCCCCAGTCGGTCACTAGCAGCGCGCACGTCACCGCGCCCGCCAGCAGCACGCCCCCGGCCCAGTCCAGCGGCTGGCGGACCCGCCGGGACCGCACCCGGAACCACCTCAGCACGATGGCCAGGCCCGCCAGCGCGACGGGCACGTTGATGTAGAACACCCACCGCCAGCCGATCGTCCCGCAGAACACCCCGCCCAGCAGCGGCCCGCCGATGCTCCCGGCGGCGAAGACAGCCCCGGTGTACCCCTGGACCCGGCCCCGCTCGGCCGGCGGCAGCAGGTCCGCGACCGCAGCGGTCGTCAGGTTCATCAGGCCGCCGCCGCCCAGGCCCTGCACGGCACGGCAGGCGATCAGCTCCCCCATCGACCGCGACGCGCCCGCCAGCGCCGACGCCGCGACGAACACGATGACCGCTGCCGTCAGCAGCGGCTTGCGGCCGTAAACGTCGCCCATCTTGCCGTACAGGGGGGCCGACAGGCCGACGCCGAGCAGGTACGCGTTGACCACCCAGGCGATCTGGCCCAGCCCCCCGAGGTCGGCCGCGATGGACGGCAGGGCCGTGGCCACGATGGTCTGATCCAGCACCGGCAGCACCATGATCAGCGCGAGCCCGGCCACGGTCAGCCCGATCCGGTCCGCCGCGCCCGGCGCGCCCGGGCGCCCGGCGGTCTGCTGCGGGAGCGTGCGCACCCTTACCGCCTCGATCCATGCTGAACATTCGTTCAATTTCTTAAACATTAGTTTAACGCGCCTGAGCGCGGAACGCCAGGTGCCGGGGGCCCGCGCCCGGGGCGGAACGCCAGGTGCGGGGGCGGCCCGCGTCCAGGAACGGAGCGCCAAGGGCGCGGGGTGCGGCCTGCAAGAGGCCGGGGAGACGCCCGCGAAGGCCGGCCGAGATGGGCTGAGCCCAGCGCTCGTGCCGCACCGCCCCGCGGGTCCCCCGCTGCCGCGCGGCGCGGTAAGCCAGCCCTCGCTATACAGACACTTGATGTACATATGTTGAGCCGACATACTCGAGTCATGACGTACCGCTCGCAGGCCCTGTCGCTGAACGGGCTCGCCGCCGAGATCAGCCTGCTCGATCCGGACCTCCCCGTGTCCGTCGCCGTGACCGACATCGACGGGTTCGGCCCCCTGAACGAGACGCACGGCACCGAGGCTGGCGACGCGGTCCTGGCCTGGTTCGAGCGGTCGCTCGCCGCCGGCCTCCCCGCCGGCGCGCTGCTCGCGCACGCCCGCGGCGACGAGTTCGCCGTCGCGCTGCCGGACATGACCTGCGAGGAGGCGCTGCTCTCGCTCGAGCCGATCCGGGCCGCGTTCGCGGGCAGCGAGCCAGCGCCCGGGCTGGCGCAGCGGGTCGGCGTGTCCATCGGGATCGCCGGGCGGCCGGCGCACGGCTCCACCGCCGAGGAGCTGCTCGAGGCGGCCGACGCCGGGCTGGTCCGGGCGAAGCGCGCCGGCGGCAACCGGATCGCCATCCACGTTGAGGAGCGCATGATCCTCAAGAGCAGCTACTACCCGCGGCCGGCGCTGCACCGCCTCAGCAAGCTGTCCCGCAGGACCGGGCGGCCGGAGGCCAGCCTGCTCCGGGAAGCCCTGGACGACTATCTCGCGCGCAATCAGGAGTTGCTCTAGCGGGCACGTAGGGTACCGTGACCGGCTCTGCGGCTCGCCGTATCTCAAGTTCCTGCCTGATTTCGGGCAGGAACTTGAGGTTGGCCCATGCCAGGCGGCAGGATTGGGCGGTGCACGACCGCGACCTCGTCGACCGGGTAGCGGCCTCGGCGGGCCTGACGCCCGCCGAGGCCGCCCGTGTGGTGGAAGACGTCCTGGCCTGGTATCGCGAGCCGGTCGAAGACTACGTGCGGCGCCGTCACGCCTATCACCGGCTCTACGGGAAGCACAATCCCGAGATCTTCGCGCTGATCGCCGATGAACTGGCCAGCCGCCTGGTCGCCGCGCCCAGCCTGACGCAGCGTCAGCTGCGCCGGATCATCTACGGCTAAGCATGAGGAGCTACCTGCATGTGCGGAATCGTCGGCTACATCGGCAACCAGAACGCAGCGCCCATCCTGATCGAGGGCTTGTCCCGGCTGGAGTACCGCGGATACGACTCGGCCGGGATCGCGGTCCTGGGCAGCCGGGGGCCCCAGGTGTTCCGCCGCGTCGGCCGGGTGCGTGACCTGGACGCGTCGCTGCCCAGGCGCCTGGCCGGCAAGGTAGGCATCGGCCACACCCGCTGGGCCACGCACGGCCCGGCCACCGAGGAGAACGCCCACCCGCAGACCAGCGAAGACGGGCGGATCAGCGTCGTGCACAACGGGATCATCGACAACGCGGCCACGCTGCGTGAGCGCCTGGACGCCAAAGGCGTGAAGTTCAGCTCCGAGACCGACACGGAGGTCATCGCCCACCTGATCGCCCGGTCCGAGGCCCCGACGCTGGAGGGGGCCGTCCTCGACGTGCTGTCCCGGATCACCGGCACGTACGCGATCGCCGTCCTCGACGAGCGGCACCCGGACCGGCTGGTGGTGGCCCGCAACGGCTCCCCGCTCATCCTCGGCGTCGGCGACCACGAGATGTTCGTCGCCAGCGACCTGTCCGCCCTCGTCCGGCACACCACCAGCGTCGTCCACCTCGACGACGGCGAGCTGGCGACGGTGACCGCGACCGAGTTCCGCACGTTCAGCAAGGACGAGGAGAACACGGCCAAGATCCCCACGACCATCGACATCGATTTCGAGGACGTCGGCCTGGCCGGATACCGGCACTACATGCGCAAGGAGATCCTGGAGCAGCCGACCACGATCGAGCGCATGCTGCGCGGCCGGCTGGACGAGCGGTTCGGCACCGCGCGCCTCGACGGGCTGAACCTCGGGCCGCGGGAGCTGCGCTGGTTCCGGCGGGTGAAGATCCTGGGCTGCGGCTCCGCCTACTACGTGGGCCAGATGGGCGCAGCGATGATCGAGGAGCTGGCCCGCGTCCCCGCCGACGCCGAGCCGGCGTCGGAGTTCCGCTACCGGAACCCGATCGTCGAGCCCGACACGCTCTACGTCGCCGTGAGCCAGTCCGGCGAGACCGCGGACACCGCGTTCGCGGTGCAGGAGGTCAAGCGCAAGGGCGGCCAGATCGTCGGGCTGGTCAACGTCGTCGGCTCCACGATCGCCCGGGAGTGCGACGGCGGGGTCTACCTGCACGCCGGCCCGGAGGTCGCGGTGGCGTCGACCAAGGCCCTCACGCACATGGGGATCGGCTTCGCCCTGCTCGCGCTGTGCCTGGCCAGGGTCCGCGACCTGTCCATCGCCGACGGCCAGCGCATCATCACCGGACTGCGCAGCATCCCGGGCCAGATCGAGGAGATCCTCACCGGCGAGCCCGGCATCGCGAAGATCGCCGCCGGGCTGGCCGGCGCGCAGAGCCTGTTCTTCGTCGGCCGCGTGCGCGGGTTCCCTGTGGCGCGGGAGGGTGCCCAGAAGCTGAAGGAGGTCTCCTACCTGCACGCCGAGGCCTACCAGACCAGCGAGCTGAAGCACGGCCCGCTCGCGCTCATCTGCGAGAGCCTGCCGACGGTGGCGATCGTGCCGGACGACGAGCTCACCGACCGCAACCTCGCCGCGCTGCAGCAGATCGTGGCGCGCAAGGGCCCGCTGGTCGTGGTCACGCATCCCGGCGTCGCCATCGGCGACCCCGCCGTCCCGGCCATCACTGTGCCCAAGAACGAGCGTGAGCTCGACCCGATCCTGCTCACCGTCCCGCTGCAGCTGCTGGCGTACCACGCCGCCCTGGCCCTGGGGCACGACATCGACAAGCCCCGCAACCTCGCCAAGTCGGTCACGGTCGAGTAACACGCGTCCGCCGCACAGCCCGCGCCTGCTCCGGGGGCATGCGGGAGAAGTCCCCCGCGCCTGCTCCGGGGGAATGCGCGGGGCGGGCCCCCTAGGTGGGGCTACCGGCGGGCCTGCGACTTCGCTACTGTAAGCGGTGGTTCGCTCGCAATACGGAAGTGAGACCAGAGATGCCCTCGGTGAGCGGGGTGGCCGGCCTGGCCGCGGCGGAACGCGCCGGCAGCCGGGACCGGCACGCTCCCCCGCCGACGCGCCGCCGCGGCGCCGGCTCGTTACGGCGGCCG
>JASHPR010000070.1 GCA_030038015.1 Streptosporangiaceae bacterium | reverse complement strand
CCGGCTGGTGGCTGCCGGGCACCGTCCAGGAACTAGTCGACCTCTACCGCAGCGCCAGCGAGTAGCTAGCGCTCCCGCGGTCCCGCGCTGTTGCTATCGGCGTCTGGTGGCCAGGGATGGGTACTGTCTCGATGTGGAGGGTGGGCTGTCGCACATGCCGGATATGCGGCCGCCGCACTTGCACCCCCTGCGGTGGTTCGGCCAGCGCGACTGCGGCTTCGCCGCACTGCGCCGTGCCGCCCGGGCAGCGATAATGATGCCGGCCATGTTCGCCGTGGGCGACAAGGTCATCGGGAGCCCGCAGGCGGCTACGTTCGCGGCGTTCGGGTCATTCGCGATGCTGCTCCTGGTCGACTTCGGCGGCCTCATGGCGCAACGGCTCCAGGCGCAGGCAGCGCTCGCCGTGACCGGCGGGCTGTTCGTCTGCCTTGCCACGCTTGCCTCGCAGACCGTGTGGCTCGCGGCCGTTGCGATGGCCGTGGTGGGGTTCGGCGTGATCTTTGCTGGCGTGGTCAGCTCGGTGCTGGCCGGGGCGTCCACGGCGCTGCTGCTGGCGTTCATCTTGCCGGTGTCGCTGGCCGCTCCGGCGTCGGCCGTGCCCGACAGGCTGGCCGGCTGGGGGATGGCCGGAGGCGCCGCGCTGGTCGCGACGGCGCTCCTATGGCCCGCGCCAGCGCGCGACCGGCTGCGCGGTGCCACAGCCGCTGCCTGCCGGGCGCTGGGTGCCCGGCTGCGTGCGGGGGTCGCGTTCCATCTCAGCGGGATGGACGGACAATTTGCGCTGGATCGCGATCATGCGGTCGTGCAAGCGAACCAGGCAGTCGAGGCGCTGCGCAGTGCCTTCCTGGCGACGCCCTACCGCCCAACCGGGCTGAGCACTCCGGCTAGGACGACGGTGCGCCTGGTAGACGAGCTGATCTGGCTGAACAGCATTGTCATGCAGCCTGGGCTCCACCGCTACGGCGTCAACCGCGCAGCGCTGAGGGTCAGGGAGGCCGCGGCCGCGGTTCTCGGCCGTGCCGCGGATCTCCTCGACTCCAGGAGCGGGAGCAGCGATGAGCTCGGCGCCGCGCTGACCGAACTGGCTGCTGCGCACGCGAAGTTGCAGGAGAGCGTGACGGTCGGCCTGCCAGTCCGGTCCCTGCGGCCGGCGAGTGACCCGGCCGTGGCCGGCCCGGCCGTGCCTGAGCCGCCGGCTGGCGACCCGGCCGCGGGCGGGGAGCCGGCCAGCGAGTTCATCACCTCGCTGGACCCCGCCTTCCGTGCGGAGGAGCTGAGCCATGCGGTCTCGCTCATCGCGCGCAACGTCGAGCTGACCGCGGCCGCCGAGCGACGCAGCTGGCGGGAGCGGTGGCTTGGCCGCCAGCCCGAGGGTGTGCCGGGGACGCTGTCCGCGGCGCGGGAACGGATCACGTCCTACCTCGAGCCGCACTCGGTCTGGTTGCACAACAGCTTGCGCGGTGCCGCCGGGCTCGGGCTGGCGGTGCTAGCCGCGAGGCTGACCGGGGTCCAGCACTCGTTCTGGGTGGTCCTCGGCGCGCTGTCGGTGCTGCGCTCCAATGCGCTGAACACCGGGCAGGACGCCGTTCGCGCCCTGCTCGGCACGGTAGCGGGTTTCATCGTCGGCGCGGCCCTGTTCGCGGGGATCGGCACGAACACCACGCTGCTGTGGTTCCTGCTGCCGGTGGCGGTCTTTCTCGCCGGGGTCGCTCCAGCGTGCATCTCGTTCGCTGGAGGGCAGGCGGCGTTCACGCTCACAGTGGTGATCTTGTTCAACATCCTCCAGCCGGCCGGATGGCGCGTCGGCCTGGTGAGGGTGGAAGACGTTGCCTTCGGGGTTGGCGTGAGCCTGGTCGTGGGTGTCCTGTTCTGGCCGCGGGGCGCGGCGCCCGCGCTCCGCCAGGCGCTGGCGCAGGCGTACGCCGACGGCGCGGGCTACCTTGCCAGCACGGTGCGATTCGGGATGTCACGCGGCGACCCGGGCACGCCCGCACCCGCTCCGGCTGACGACGCTGCCCGGGCTGCTGCGGCAGCGCGCCGGCTCGATGACGCGTTCCGCACGTACCTGGCCGAGCGCGGTGCGAAACGGTTCCCGCTTGCCGATGTGGCCGGGCTGGTCACCGGGGTCGCCGGACTGCGCCTGGAGGCTGACGCGGTACTGGACCTCTGGCGAGGCGACGACGGCCAAGCGGACGGCGACGTGGCCGCTGCACGCCACGAGATTCTGGGCACCGCCGAACGCGTCACGGGCTGGTACGACGCTCTCGCGAGCACCATGATCACCGGCGGCGAGCTACCCCAGCCGCTCGCTCACGACAAGGCCGCCGACGACCGCCTTGTCCGGGCCGTACGCTGCGACCTTCTCGGTGACGACGGCCGAGCCAGCGCCACCGCGGTCCGGATGATCTGGACCGGCGATCACCTTGACGTCGTCTGCCGTCAGCAGGCGGCCATCATCTCACCAGCGCGCGCCACCGCCGGGCAGCCCGCAGGCGGCCGCATCATCCCGTCCCCTCCCAGGCGATTGCTGGCGCTACTCCGGTAATCCGGCTCGCCCCTTGCCAACAAATGCAAAGAGGTCTCGTTCTGTGCGTGCTTTCGCCCCTACCCGCGCTTCTGCCGTCGGGACGCGAGGGGAGATAGCCTGCTCGATGCGGCGGAACGGCACTGCCTACTGGCGGGCCTTGTTGATGGCGTTGTGGAGCTTGCTGAACCCCACCCATCCCCAGTAGACCCGGTGGTGGGTGATCAGCCCGTTCTCGAGATCCATGGACTCGACTATGTCCGTCTGGTCGCCCTTCGGGGTTTCGCGCGGATACTCCCAGATCAACAACCGCCCGTCGGAGAAGTACCGCCCGCTGCGGAACCAGCCCTCGAAGACCCCTTCGCCGCTGCGGGCCTGGAAGCTTTGCGCGAAGAACTGCGCGATGGCGTCTCTGCCGTGCACAACGGCGTCCTCGCGCTCGGGCCACAGGGCCAGCACGGCCGGGGTCTCGAGCACCCCATCGTGCGCGTAGAGGGCGGCCATGCCCTCGGCGTCCTGGTCCTTGACGGCCCGGTGCCATTCGTCGAAGACGTGGCGGATCTGCTCGTCGGTGTTGTTCGGTGTCATTTCTGCGCTCTCCTCGTGTTCGTCTATCGCCGAGTCACGTTCGGTTCCGGCCTGGGCGCGCGGGGCGACCTTACTTGCGCTCTGAATGCCTACCCACGTCGAAGTTCGAACATCAGCTCATAGCCGCGATGACGATCGTGCTGGCGCAGGCAGAACTGGCGGATCTGCATCTGGTCGGCCATGCGGGCAGTGCCGAGCCTGGGGCGCACTAAATCAGCGATCTGGGTCGCGTTGCGTCTGAGACTAGGTCACGCACCGTGACTTGTCCTGGTCAGCTCGTGGCGCGCAAGTGTCCGCCTGTACCGATCATGACCTCTCGCTCCTGACAGCAGACGCGGCGCATAACAAGCTGATCTGAACTGCCGTCTCCAGGTTCAGCGCTCACTAGCGTGCGCCGGGCCGTGTGGCAGGGCTGGCGGGCGAGTAACTGGCCTGCCCTGGTTCCACGGTGTCGAGGGAGCGTCCATGTCCCGGCTGCTCGGCCGCGTCCGCCGCAAGATACTCAGCAAGGGACTGCCCGCCGTCCTGGCCGACATCGGCGACGACGGTCGTCTGCGCCCCGGCAGCACACTGCGGGCCGGGCCCTGAGCCGACCGGGGACGGGGCAACGCGAGGACCTGCCCTGACCGACACCGCCATCTGCGACCACGCTCAGCGTGCTCCCTCGGCGAGCGGAGCACTCCGGGCGCCGTTGGCCGCTGCACGTACCTATGGTTGGTCCGCGCGCTCGTCTGTGTAATCGGACAGGTTGGCCTGTACTTGGTCTCGCCGGTGTCCGATGATCGGCCGGGTTCGGCAGCACCGGGCGCTGGGGTCGGCGGCGTCACCTCATCCAGGCGTCATCCGCCGGGCCCGTCCCGTCGTCGTGTTCGTGCTGCAGTTTGCGTAGCGCTGGTTTTGCTGGCGGCCCGGATCTGGCCGGACGCTGTCCCGCGCCAGCCGCGCAGGCGCACTGCCAGGGTTGCGGGCGCTGCGGGCGAAGGCACGGGCGTGGCCGACCAGGCGGCCTCTTTCCGGCCAAGTCAAGGCTTGGTCAAAACCTCCGGAGATCTATTCCTAGTTTCCAGGGGGAAAACGTAGCGTCAGTGTTAGCGGTCGAGGCTGGGCTGTCGCTGACCGCCGGGTTACGTGAGGGTCAGCGAGAGGATCCGCGTCATGGGTGGGGCCCGGCTGCACGTGATGTTCGGGACGGGCCGGGCTGTAAGTGCTCTTGCCGCGCAACTAGGCGGGGCTGGGTGTCTCGGTCCGGGCGGTGTCCCGGCACCGGCCGGTCACGCTGGGGGGAACGGTCGGCGGGCCGCGGATGCCGCCGATCCGAAGGTGGCCGGCGCGGCCAAGGCCAACTCGGCGGTGCGCCAGTGCGTTAACGCCCGTATTCGCAGCGGCCGGAGCGGTTCTCGTTGTTGCAGCGGGCGCGCTGGCTCCGGCCGGGCGCACCGGTGCGCTGCTCGTGGTGGAGAACTTACGCGGCTACGGCCGGGCCCAGGGCAAAGCCGGCACGCCCAGGGAGAAGGAGAAAGGTCATGACCAACATTGACGAGGCGGCGGCCATGAGTGGGTCAGCCGGGCCTTCGCCGGGCAGCGAGGAGGCCGCGCAGGTCCTGCCTGACGCGGGATTCGTGTTCGACAGGCCTGGGGCGGCACTGGTCGTGATCGACCCCCAGAACGACTTCCTGAGCCCCGACGGTGCCGGATGGCCGGTCTTCGGCCAGAGCGTCACCGAGAACAAGGTGGTCGCGAATCTCGCGAGCCTCTTCGAAGCGGCTGAGTCCGGCGACATGACTGTCGCTATCTCGCCGCACTACGAGTATCCGGCCGACGGGGAATGGCGATTCGGGGGCCCAGGCGAGCGTCTCCTCAATGCGCTTCACATGTTCGCGCGCTCGGGACCGCTGACTGTTGAGGGCCTGCCGGGGTCTGGTGCTGACTTCCTCGAGCAATTCAAGCAATTCATCCTTGACGGGGCGGCAATCATCGCCTCGCCGCATAAGATATGGGGCCCGCAGAGCAACGATCTGGCGCTGCAGCTGCGAAAGCGCGGCGTCTCGCAGATCGTCCTCGCAGGGATGGCCGCGAACCTCTGCGTGGAGTCCCACCTGCGTCATCTTCTGGAGGAGGGCTTCGAGGTTGCAGTCGTTCGCGATGCGACGGCTGCGGCACGGGTCGCCGCGGGCGATGGGTACCTGGCGGCTGTAACGAACTACAGCTTCCTCGCCCACGCCGTCTGGATGACTGAAGAGGCGGTCTCGCACATTCGCGGAAACGCCTAACTTAGCGGCCGGTCGGGCCAAGGGTGCCCCGGGAGGCGGGCGGCTTGCGAGTCAGCCAGCGAGACGACAGCTGCGCCACCGTACCGTCCGAACATCCAGTAATACGACTCAAGGCCGCCCCCGACCGGCTCCGCCAGTTGCCGGGCCATCGCCGGCGCAAGGGTGACCTCCCTCACCCGGCCGGGGGCAGGGTCACCAGCCGCGGGGCGGCTCGTGCGGATAGTGCCACCGCGATGTCTGGGGGCACCGGCACGTTGGAGCCCTGGAAACCATGAAACGGCCGGAACGACCCGAGTGTCGCGTCGTCGAGCAGTTCGGACCTGAGCAGGGGCGGCTGGATGCGGTAGTCGACCCGGATGTCTGTCCGCCACCGGGCGTACGCCGGTTCGCCCGGCTGGACGGGGTGCTCATACGCCTTAGACACGATCGTCGCGACGTAGTAGATGCCCGGATGATGCGGCCCCGTCACCTGCATCCAGACGCGATCACCGACCGCGATCCGGTCCCGGTAGCGCGGCGTGCCCCACCACCGCTCTGGCGAGGCAGCGATCCTGGCGTCCAGGTCGTGATCCCGCGCGTTGTCCTGAAAGATCCAGTCGGCCATCTGTCCCTTCCGCTGCGGCTGTCAGACGGCTCCCGTCCCGTAATTGTCCCGGATGGCCGGGGTTCTGCGGAGGCTTCGGCTGGAGACTCGCCGCCGCCGAGATCCCAGCTGGCGCATCAGCTCGGCTCAGGCCCACGTGATGCGGTCGGGGCTGCACCCGGTCGACGTCGGCCTGCCCGAGCAGCCGTAGCCGCGCATCGAGGGCGGCTTCAGGTCGAAGGCGTCTTTGGTGCGGCCGCCGTGAGCGACCGGATGGGGCAGCAGGCCGATGACCTTCACCGGTTCCAGGGCCGAGCCGGGCAACGGCCTTCGGGCGGTGTGACCGGCCAGGGTGTTTCACGGCCGCGATGGGACGGCCCGGATGCGACCGTGGATGGCACCAGGCACAACGTGAGGCTATTCCCCGCCCAATCGCGGATGTTAGGAGAAGAAGAAGATGCCTACCGACGACAACGCCATCAGCCCGTTTCAGGCCGGTTTCCCGGAGGCGGAGCTTACCGAGCTGCGCAGACGCGTGAACGCTACCAGGTGGCCCGAGCGCGAGACGGTCGCCGACGACTCGCAGGGCGTGCGGCTCGCGATGATGCAGGAGCTCGTGCGCTACTGGGGAACGGACTACGACTGGCGCACGTGCGAGGCGAGACTGAACGGCCTGCCGAACTTCATCACCAAGATCGACGGGCTGGACATTCATTTCATCCACGTCCGATCCTCGCACGAGGACGCGCTGCCGCTGATCGTCACGCACGGATGGCCCGGCTCGATCATCGAGCAGTTGAAGATCGTCGAACCGCTCACCAACCCCACGGCGCACGCCGCCACCGCGGCGGACGCGTTCCACCTGGTGATCCCCTCACTGCCGGGGTACGGATTCTCCGCCAAGCCGACCGCCACCGGGTGGGATCCCGTCCGCACCGCGCGGGCCTGGGTCGAGCTGATGAAGCGCCTCGGATACACCCGGTTCGTCGCCCAGGGCGGCGACTGGGGGGCGGCCGTCACCCAGGCCATGGGCATCGAGGCGCCGCCGGAGTTGCTCGGCATTCACTCCAACATGCCCGGCACCGCGCCAGCCGAGATCAACAGGGCAGTCCAGCGCGGAGACCCGCCGCCGCCGGATATCTCCGGCGAGGAGAAACTCGCGTATGAGCAGCTGAGCACCTTCTACGCCAAGCACGTGGCCTACGCCCAGATCATGACGACGCGCCCGCAGACGCTGTACGGGCTGGCGGACTCTCCCGTCGATCTAGCGGCGTTCATGCTCGACCACGGCGACGGTACCGGCCAGCCCGGGCTGGTGGAACAGGCCCTGAAGGGACGCCTGGCCAGCGCCCTGACCCGGGACGACCTCCTGGACAACATCACGCTGTACTGGTTGACGAACACCGGGGTTTCCTCGGCCCGCCTGTACTGGGAGAACAAGGCGGACTTCTTCGACGCCAAGCCCATTACGATCCCGTTTGCCATCAGCGTCTTCCCTGACGAGCTGTACCAGGCCCCCCGCAGCTGGGCAGAAATCGCCTACCCCCACAACCTCATTCACTACAACAGGCTTGACCGAGGCGGCCACTTTGCCGCCTGGGAACAGCCAGAACTGTTCGCCGCCGAGATGCGCGCTTCGTTCAAGACGCTCCGTTAACCAGGTACCAACGCCGATGCAGCTGCAGATGCCGGCACGCCCAGAGAGAAGGAGAAACGGTCATGAGTATTACCGACGATGCGCTGAGCGCGAATGCGACCATCGCCAACGGGTTCGATCCCAGCCGTGGGGGACCGCCGGCGCCCAAGATCGCGATCGTCACGTGCGCGGATCCCCGGCTGACCGCCATCGAGCAGATGCTGGGCCTGGCCGCGGCCGATGTGGACATGGTCAGGAACTTCGGCACCGTGATCGATGACGACGCGGTCCGGTCGCTGGTCTTGTCGACCAGGCTGCTGGGCACCCGGGAGATAATGATCACCAATCACACCGACTGCGGGATGCTGCGGTTCACCGACAGCGAGCTGGAGGCCCGGCTGCGCAAGGAGACGGGGCAGGCGCCGATTGCGCCGGCCAGGTTCTACAGCTTCACCGACGCCGAGGCGAACACCAGGGAGCAGATCCAGAAGGCCAGGTCGCATCCGTGGATCTCGCCGGAGGTCCCGATCCGGGGGTTCGTGTACGACGTCAGCACCGGTCGGCTCAGCGAAGTGTTCCCGGACGGGCAGGCCGCCGCTGGCTAGTCCAGGCGCCGCCTCGGCGCGGCGTGCTGCGCGAGGAACGCCTCGGGGCGGAGTTGGCGCTCAAGCCGCAGAAGATTCCAGACCCTTCACCGTCGGCGCGGACAGGGCCCCGGGC
>JASHPR010000701.1 GCA_030038015.1 Streptosporangiaceae bacterium | reverse complement strand
CGGGTTAGCTGTCGGTGCATGAGGGCCAGTGGTCTGCTGCCCACTCTGGCCAGCCCGGCCACCCTGCTGGCGGGGCGGGTATCTCACCGCCGTCGAGTTCGGCGGCGTCAGGTACCTGGAATTGCTCCCGCCACGCGTCCACCTCGGCCTCGCTCATCGGGAATGTCTGGTGCGGTGTCGTTTCCTGGCGGTGCGCGATGCGGGCGAGCTGGACGTCTTTGTCCACGGGCAGGTAGACCACCTGGCATGCTGCCCCCGCCGACCGGGCCAGCCAGCGCAGAGCCGACCGTTCATCGCGGCCCCAGAGCCCGTAGTCGAGCACGACGCTGGTCCCCAGTCGCAGCGCCTGAAGGGCGACCGAGATGAGCCGGCCTTCGAGCACCCAGCGCTTACCGCCGGCCATCGGATCCCCGAACAGCGGGATCATCCAGTGATCCGGGGTCAGCCGCAGCGCTTGGTGCGTTGCGGCGAGTTCTCTGGCCCGGATGGTTTTCCCGGCTGCGGGGAGCCCGACCATCAGGACCAGGGTGGCGGCACGCGGGCCCTGCGTGAGGGCGGGTCCGGCTGCGGACGGGCATGGGAATGGTTCCTCGCACTGTGAACCGGAACGCTGCGACTGAGACATGACCCCCCTGATCAGGCAGGATGGCCCGGCAGCACGGGAATACGCGCGTGCCTGCCGGCCGGACACTGATCCGGCGGTACGTCCTGGCACTGCCCCGGCAGGGCAGGCAATGAGGCCGCGGTTACGGCGACCTCGGTACCGCCGCTAAGCGGCGGAACCGGTAGTCATGGCAGCGCAGCAGCACATGCCTTCACCATAGCCGACAGCGCCGGCGGCGGTCTGTGCCGTGATTCCTGAGACGGAGACGGCCGCGCAGTCTCAGTCAAACCGGCGCCCCCCAGGTCACCGACCGGCATGTGTGCCAGGTCTCCTGGGATGGGACAGAGGGCGTTGATATCAGCCTCGCCGGGGATTGGATCGAGGTTGCCTGCCATCGTCCACCCAGCCGGTGAGGTCAAGATCAGTATGCGCCCGGTCAGCGTGTTCGCCAACGGTCCAGCCAGTGAGACCGGGCAGCTGCAGGATGACCTGCACGGCGGGTGGCGGCAGGCCACCCGGGCGGTGATGGTCCTGCTGTCGCTGCGCGGATTACCGCCGGCCCAGATCGCCGGGCTGCTGGACTGCCACCCGGCCGCGGTGCGCCGCTGGATCGCCCGGTTCAACGCCGAAGGCATGAGCGGTAACCGCTTAGCTTAGAGCTCCTCAGGCCGTGGGGGCACGGCGATCTTGCGGCAGCTGCCGGCGCCGTCGCGATCTCCGGCGGCCATCATGCCTGTTCGCCATGATGGCCGGAGCTGTACGATCGACAATTCAGGGATTGCCTTGCAACAGGGGGGAAGAAATGGCCGTACTGGTGAGACTGACTGCTGCCGGAATGGACGCAGCAACATATGACCAGGTATCGACGCAATTGACCGGCCTAGTCAAGACGCAGCCCGGCTTCATGATGCACGTCGCATATCCGAGCCCTGGCGGGTTCTCCGTCGGAGAGGTCTGGGAGAGCCGGGGACAGTTCGAGACGTGGTTCAACGAGAACGTCAAGCCCAACGTGCCCGGAGTCCAGCACGAGGTCATTGAGCTGCACGCGGTCGTGCAGCCGTAGGACCGTCGGCGGCAGACTCGGCCGCGGGCTTGCCCGGTCGGGCCGGCAGAAGAGTGCGTGCCAGTTGGAGACGCGCGCAGCCGCCTAGCCGAAGATCGCCATCAGGTTGCCGTTCCCGCGGCCGGTTCGCGCGGTGGCACATGGAGTGTACCGACGCCAGTGTTGATGCATCCTGTCTAGGCCGTTGAAGACTCTGGTGACGCTGTGGACAATTGGTACTCACCAGGGCAGAGTTGCCAGGTGAGGACGGTCTGGAGGGATTGAGATGCCCAGGTTCATGGATTACCACGACGATCTGAAGCTCCCGCCGGAGGCCATCGAGCAGATCGCCCAGGGAACGCGGGACGGCGTTAGCGATGAGTTCGGCGTGCGGCAGATCGAGCTCTATCACAACGCCGACGGCAAGGTCTACTGCCTTTTGGAGGCGCCGGACGCAGATGCGGTCCGCAGGCACCACGCGGCCCTGGATGTTCCCTGCGGCGAAGTGCATCAAGTGGACAGCCTGCTCTAACGAGGGTGAGTTCTTGCGCGCTACCGACCTATTCGCGGCATGAGCGCGCATGGTGCGCTCGGAAGGCATTGCATATTCATGCGGTCCTTCGCCTGTGGCGAGTGTGAGCCAGGGGAGCGGCGCGACCGGTATGGCCTTGGCTGAGGTACGGGCGGGCAGCCGGGCACGCGGCGGCCGTTCGGGCAGTCAGCCGCTCCGTCAACGTATCCGCAGGAGCGCTTAGCAGGATGATGTGGTCGAACCGGGAGTGGAACTGTGCCTGGTTTTCCTCACAGCCGGCCACGAATAGCACGTCGGCGTCCTCCGTGGCCAGTAGCTCGGCGATGGCGTCCTCCCGCCATTTCTGCAACCCGCTGGGCAGCGGCTGGGACCAGCCTTCATCGGTGTCGATCGCCTTGTACCCGCGGGCTGTCAGT
>JASHPR010000700.1 GCA_030038015.1 Streptosporangiaceae bacterium | reverse complement strand
GGCGGCCCCGGCGGTGGCCGCCGACCGGCTGACCCGCGGCCGGCCCTGGCTGCGCGCGGCCGCGATGGCCGCGGCCGTCTGGACCGTGACCGGCGCGCGTTCTCTCACAAGAGAAGCTGAACGGGTAGCCGCGGCCCTCGAAGCCAGCGACCTGGCCGTGGCCCGGGCCGCTCTTCCCGGCCTGTGCGGCCGGGATCCTGGCCGGCTCGACGAGGGCGAGATTGCCCGGGCCGTGGTGGAGTCGGTCGCGGAGAACACCAGCGACGCGATCGTGGCGCCGCTGGTGTGGGGCGTGGCGGCCGGGCTGCCCGGGCTGGCCGGGTACCGCGCCGTGAACACGCTGGACGCAATGGTCGGCTACCGGTCGCCGCGGTTCGCGCGGTTCGGCTGGGGGTCGGCCCGGCTCGACGACGTGGCCAACTGGGCGCCTGCCCGGCTGACCGGCCTGCTGGCCGTGGCGCTCGCGCCGGCCGTGGGCGGAGACCCGGCCACGGCGTGGCGGGTGATGCGGCGCTGCGGCGCACGGCATCCCAGCCCGAACGCGGGGTGGTGCGAGGCCGCGTTCGCGGGCGCGCTCGGCGTCCGGCTCGGCGGGACGAACGCCTATGCGGGCGAGACCGAGCAGCGGCCGGTGCTGGGCCAGGGCCGGCCGGCGCAGCCAGGGGACATCCGCCGTGCCGTCCGGCTGTGCCGCGCCGTTACGATCGCTGCGACGACGGTGTCCGCTGCGGCGGCTGCGGCGATCGGGGCAAGGGAGCCATGAAGAAGGCTGGGGAGGCGGGCGGGGCGCTTCTGGTAGCGGGCACGACCTCGGACGCGGGCAAGAGCGTGGTCACGGCCGGGCTGTGCCGCTGGCTCAGCCGGCAGGGAGTGCGGGTGGCGCCGTTCAAGGCGCAGAACATGTCGCTGAACTCGTTCGTCACCCCCGGCGGCGCGGAGATCGGCCGGGCCCAGGCGATGCAGGCCGCCGCCGCCGGCATCGAGCCCGACCCGCGGATGAACCCGGTGCTGCTCAAGCCGGGCAGCGACCGGCGCAGCCAGGTGGTGGTGCTCGGCAGCCCGGTAGGCGAGGTCGACGCGGTCGAGTACCGGGAGCACGCACCCCGGCTGCTGGACGTGGTTACCGACAGCCTGGCCCAGCTCCGGGATGAATACGACGTGGTGATCTGCGAGGGCGCGGGCAGCCCGGCCGAGATCAACCTGCGGCAGACCGACATCGCGAACATGGGCCTGGCCCGGGCCGCCGGCCTGCCGGTGATCGTGGTCGGCGACATCGACCGGGGCGGGGTGTTCGCCGCGCTGCACGGCACCCTGGCGCTGCTCGAGCCCGCCGACCAGGCGCTCGTCGCCGGGTTCGTCATCAACAAGTTCCGCGGCGCCCGCGAGCTGCTGGAGCCAGGGATCCGGATGCTGCGTGAGCTCGCCGGACGCGACACGTTCGGGATCCTTCCCTGGGTCGACGGGCTGTGGCTTGACGTGGAGGACTCGCTGGCGCTGGACGCTGGCCGCCCGGCCGCGGCAGGGCCGCCGCTCGGGCCCGACGTGCTGCGGGTGGCCGTGGTCCGGCTGCCGCGGATCAGCAACTTCACCGACATCGACGCGCTCGCGGCCGAGCCGGGCGTGCTCGTCAGGTTCGCCAGCACCGCCGCCGAGCTCGCCGACGCGGACCTGGTCGTGCTGCCCGGGTCCCGGGCCACCGTCGCCGACCTGGCCTGGCTGCGCGGCCAGGGCATCGCCGAGGTGATCGCGGCGCGGGCCGCGAAGGGGCTGCCGGTGCTCGGCATCTGCGGCGGCTACCAGATGCTCGGCCTCCAGATCGAGGACGAGGTGGAATCCGGGGCCGGCCGGGTGGCCGGGCTGGGCCTGCTGCCGTCGCGGGTGACGTTCGGCGCGGCGAAGCGGCTCGGCAGGCCGTGCGGCAGCGCCTACGGCGCGGACGTCGCCGGGTACGAGATCCACCACGGGATCGTCACCGCCGAGCCGGGCGCCGAGCCGTTCCTGGATGGCTGCCGGGCCGGCGCCGTCTGGGGGACGACCTGGCACGGGACGCTGGAGAACGACGCGTTCCGCCGGGCGTTCCTGGCCGAGGTCGCCGCGCTCGCCGGGCGGGACTTCACGGCCGCGCTGGACACCGACTTCGCCGCGGTGCGGCAGGCGCGGCTGGACACGCTCGGCGACCTGGTGGCCGGTCACCTCGACACCGCCGCGGTCGGCCGCCTCATCCGCGAGGGGCCACCGCCGGGGCTGCCGGTGGTCCCGCCCGCCGGGCGGGGGAGCCGGGCACGGAACGGGGGCCTCGCATGAAGTGGCCGGGGCCCGACGGCTACTGGGCCAGCGACGAGCACGACCTGATCGACACCGAGCGGGTGCACGCCTGGATCAGCCGCGAGAGTTACTGGGCCGAGGGGCGGCCCAGGGAGGCGATGCTCAAGGCCATCCAGAACTCGCTGGTCATCGGGCTTTACTCGGCCAGCGGAACGCAGGTCGGCTTCGCCAGGTTCGTCACCGACTATTCGACGTTCGCCTGGCTGTGCGACGTGTTCGTCGATTCCGCCCACCGCGGGAAACGGCTCGGCACGTTCCTGGTGGAGACCGCGGTCAGCCATCCGAACGTGCGCGGCCTGCGCCAGGTCCTGGCCGCGGAGCCGGGCCGCAGCCTCTACGCCAGGTTCGGCTTCCGCCAGCTTCCCCGGCCGGAGCGGTGGATGGAGCGCCCCGGCCTCACGCCGTGAGCCAGCGCCCTTAACGCCCGTTCCCATACCGTTAGCCGCTGCAATTATGGTCAGACATTGACAGACATGCCCTCGCGGGCATAGCAACCCGGAAGAGGGACAAGCAGCGAGGCCAGGCGTGAACGAGCGCCCAGAGCCGGGCAGGCGGAAACAGCGGGGTGGGGAATGAGGGTCGAAATTCACGGGAGCTGCGCAGATGGCTTCAGCGCGGTGCGCGACGCGTTCGCGGCGAACTTCACCGAGCGCGGCGAGATCGGGGCGAGCGTCGCCGTTGTGGCAGGCGGCGACCTCGTCGCGAACCTGTGGGGGGGCTGGGCCGATCCCGGCCGGACGCGGCCGTGGCAGCGGGACACGCTCACCAACGTATGGTCCACGACGAAGGCCATGACATCGCTGTGCGCGCACATCCTCATCGACCGTGGCGAGCTTGAGGCGGACGCGCCGGTGGCGCGCTACTGGCCCGAGTTCGCGGCTGGCGGCAAGCACCAGATCACGGTCCGCCAGGTCATGTGCCATCAGTCCGGGCTCACCGGGCTCGCCGTCCCGGCGACCGTCGAGGACTACTACGACTGGGAGAAGATCACCGGTCTGCTCGCGGCCCAGGAGCCGCTGTTCCCGCCCGGCAGCACCAGCGGCTACCAGGCGATAACGTTCGGCTACCTGGTTGGCGAGGTTGTGCGGCGGATCGCCGGGCAGACCTGCGGCGCGTTCTTCCGCTCGGAGATCGCCCGCCCGCTCGGCGCCGACTTCCACATCGGGCTGGCCAAGAGCGACCTCGGCCGATGCTCGGAGCTGCTGGGGGTGCGGCCGTCCGAGGACGAGCAGGCCGCGCTGGCCCAGGCCTACGCCAACGTCGCGCCCGCTGCACTGGCCGCCCTGCTCAACCCGTCGCTGACCGGCGACGAGGCCAATGCCAGCGCTTGGCGGATGGCGGAGATCCCCGCGGCGAACGGGCACGGAACCGCGCTGGGGCTGGTGACGGTGTTCGGGACGCTCGTCGACGGCTCCGAGCGGCTGATCTCGGCCAAGACGCTGCGGGCGGCGCGCGCGGGCAACGGGCGCCACACCGACGTGGTGCTGGGCATGCCGCTGGAGTTCGGGCTCGGCTTCGGCCTGTCCGGCCCGGAGGGGCATTTCGGCCCCAACCCGGCGGCGTTCGGGCACGACGGCTTCGGCGGGTCCGCTGTCGGCGCCGACCCCGAGGCCGGGGTCGCGCTCGCCTACGTGATGAACCGCATGGGCATGAACCTCGTCGACGACCCGCGGAAGATGGCACTGGTCGAGGCCGTCTACCGCGGCCTCGCCACACGCTAGCGACGACCGCCCGGGCGGCGGCCGGCCCGGGCGGCGGCCGGCCTGGGCGGCGGCCGCACGAAAAGTGGTCACGCGCGGTTGCTGTAACAGCCCGAAGTGACCACTTTTATGTTTAGGCCGGAGCGGCGGCACCGTTCCCCGGCCTGGGCGGCGGCCGCACGAAAAGTGGTCACGGGCGGTTGCTGTAACAGCCCGAAGTGACCACTTTTGGGTTTAGGCCGGACCGGCGGCACCGTTCCCCGGCCCCCGGCGGCGGCCGCAGGAAAAGTGGTCACGCGCGGTTGCGGTAACAGCCCGAAGTGACCACTTTTATGTTTAGGCCGGAGCGGCGGCACCGTTCCCCGGCCTGGGCGGCGGCCGCAGGAAAAGTGGTCGCGGGCGGTTGCGGTAACAGCCCGAAGTGACCACTTTTGGGTTTAGGCCGGAGCGGCGGCTGGGCCGCCGGGCGGCGGGGGGTCAGTCGGCGGCTTCGGCGACGGGCGGGCCGCTCGGGACGCCCTCGGTGCCCGGCCCGGCCAGCGAGGCATGGCGCAGCGCCGGGAACAGCGCGGCCAGCAGCAAGGCGCCCCCGACGCAGGCGAGCCCGCCGCTGACCACCGAGGCGGTCAGCGAGAACAGCTGCGCCACGATCCCCGCCTCGGCGTTGCCCAGCGCCGGGGCGGTGTTGACCTGGGCCAGGTAGAGGCTGCTCAGCCGGCCCCGCAGCCGGTCAGGCGCGTAGATCTGGAGCAGCGCGTTGCGCAGGATCTCGGAGATCATGTCACCGCCTCCGGCCAGCGCGAGGAAGGCCAGCGCGACCGGCAGGCTGCGGGTCAGGCCGAAGCCCACGATGGCGGCGCCCCACACCATGCCGGCCGCGATCACCACCACGCCCGGCCGGCGGACCCGGCCGGTCCAGCCGCTGCTCGCCGCCCCGGCCATCGCGCCGAACCCCGGAGCGGCCGTGAGCAGGCCGAACGTCGCCGAGCCGCCGTGGAAGTGCCGGCTGGCGAGGGCCGGGAACAGGGCGGCCGGCATGCCGAAGATCATCGCGCTGGTGTCGATCAGCAGCATGCCGCCGAGCACGCTGCTGTGGCGCACGTAGCGGAACCCCTCGGCCAGCGAGTGCAGACCTGGCCGCTGCACGGCCACGGTGGGCGGCATCTGCCGCACGAACAGCAGTGCCAGGGCGAACAGCACGAAGCAGACGGCGTCGGTCCCGTAGCAGGTGGGCAGGCCGGGCCCGGCGATGAGCAGGCCGGCCAGCGCCGGGCCCGCCAGGTTGCCGAGCTGGTTGCCCATGCCGTTCAGCGCTGCCGCGGCGGGCAGCCTGGCCGGCCCGACCAGCGCCGGGGTGGCGGCCGTCGACGCGGGCGCGCCGAGGCCCGCGAGCCCTCCCATGCCCAGCGTGACCGCGAAGATCGCCCACACAGCCGGGTGCGGCTGCAGGCTGTTGGCCATCAGCGCGGCAGCCAGGACCGCCTGCGGCAGCCCGGTGGCCAGCAGGAGCGTCCGCCGGTCGTGGCGATCCGCGAGCACCCCGCCGGCCAGCAGGCTGACCAGCATGCCGATGCTGGAGGTCAGGCTGAGCAGGCCGACCGCGAGCGGCGAGTGCGTCAGCGCGTAGACCTGCCAGTTGGCCGCGGTCGTCGCCACTACGTTCCCGGCCGAGGCGATGAACCTGCCGGCAAACAGCCAGCGGAAGTCCCGGCTCTCCCGCAGCGGCGCGACATCGATGACGATCTGACCGATGCGCATGCCGCTCCGATGCTCCAGGCCTGTCCGCGCAGGTGATGGCGAGCGGTTCCGGGCCGGGGAACCCGGAGCCTTGAACGAGTAGCCCGGTGCTGGTCAGCCTGCGTCGAGCGGGAAGCGGAGCGAGGCCGCCACCCCGTCGCGTGGCGTGGCGATGCCGCCGCGGGCGCCCGGGTCTCCGCGCTGCACCAGGTCCGGGGGCAGGAAATGCAGTTCCGCGTCGGTGCAGACGACCGCCCTGAGGATCGCGGCGTCGGCGCGGTCGCGGAGGATCTGATCCTCGGTCAGTCCCCACTCGAGCAGCTCGTCGCGGGATACTGCGAGGTCGTTGTCGCCCGGCCCGATCAGCGCGGTGGCGGTGGACGAAGGATCATCGGCCAGGAACAGGTCGCCGACCTGGCCGTCGCGGAACGCGGCCATGACCGCGCCCAGCCCGTCCACCCCGCGGTCGTGCGCGCGCTTGGTCTGCCAGTCGTCGAACCGCTCCCTCGCCTCGCGGTCGGCCCAGTCCGAGAGCGCCCGCTCGGCGGCCTCGGCCAGGGCCTGGCTGTCCGCCGGCACTTCCTCGTCGACCACGACGGCCGACTCCCGCAGCAGCTTGGGCAGGTGACTGACCAGCAACTCCCGGGCCCGCACGTCGCCGCCCACGATCACGTGGCTCGCGCCGATCCGGCCGGCCACCTTGACCACCTCGGCGGCCAGCTTCTTGGCGTTCTCGTCCCAGGTTTCCTCGGCGCTGCGCTGGAACCTGTCCTGCGACCAGCCGCCCACCTTCGTCTTGCGCACCGGCCAGTCCTTGCCGTCAACCCAGTCCCGCCACGCCCTGCCGCTCCCGCCGATGGCGACGATCTCGCCGTCGATCCGGGTGGCGCTGACCCGCAGGTGCGGAATCGGCGGGCGGTGCTGGGCCAGCAGCGGCATCACGTGCGGCAGCGGCGCCAGCCGGGCGATCTCCCGCCGCGGGGGCGCGTCCAGCGTGCCGGCGAAGGTCACGGTGCCGTGCCGGGCGAAGACGGCCTGGCCCGGTGCCACCCGTCCCGGGTCGTTGATCACTTCTGCGACCGCCTGGAGCGATTCCTGGCTCGCCCCGGCCCGGGCAAGCTCGTCCCTGGCGGCCCGCCAGCGGTCGGCGATGGCCTCGTTGGCGTCCTCGTGGAGCCGGTCGGTGTCCAGGTAAACGGACACGTAATCGCCGATCTCGTCGTACAGCGACCGCAAGAAGTCCAGGTTCACCGGGCGTCGCCTCCTCCGGATGCTGCCGGCCGGTCTGACTGCCCGTGTGGGACGGGCGGCCCCCACGGCCAGCCTGCCACAAGACCCCGCAACGCCGCGCGCCGCCTCGCACGCCGGGCGCCGCGCCGCCGCGCCGCCGCGCCGCGTCACCCACG
>JASHPR010000069.1 GCA_030038015.1 Streptosporangiaceae bacterium | reverse complement strand
GGCCGGGGCGGGAGCCTGCGGCGCGGCCAGGGCGGTGGCCTGCGGCGCGGCCGGGGCGGGAGCCTGCGGCGTGCCCAGGGTGGCGGCCTGCGCCCTGGCCGGCGTGGCGGCCTGCGGCAGAACCGGGAGCGTGCCATTCCCGCTCATGTCGTCCGCGCGGTAGCCCGTCAAGCGTTCTCCTTTTCGGCACGGCAATGAGAGCCATTGATGAAAGAATGCGCGAGGAGGTCGAAGGCGGAATTTATGAGCGCCCCGGAGCGCTGCCGATACGGTTACTGCGTGGGACGGAAACTCCTGTTTCTGCTCAGCGGGGCGCACGCTGCGTGATCACGGCTGCGGGTCATAAGGCAGTCAGACAGGTACAGAATCTACCATTGGGACGCCGCCTTTCCAGCGTCAGATGGTGGTTGGTGGAGTAAAACTTCGGTTAAGATGGAATGAAACATTTACATTTACTAAGTATTTACGCTAACCATAAGCTGCCATTTATCGGGGCCTGCGTCTGATGGTGGGGTGCCCTCCCATTTTCCTTTTATAACTACCTGTTTAGTAGAAAGCCTTGCCGGCTCGCCGAAGTGATCCGGCCGCTGGCCGGCGCGCGCCGGCGACGCGGCGCTCGCGCTGGGCATCGACGGTTCAGGGTGCTGGGCCCTGACCGCACATTGACGGCGACCGCCCGGCCGGCCGCGGATCGGTGTGACCTCCGTGCCCGGTTGACAGCGCGGCCGCTCGTCTCTACTGTTATACCATTATCATAGAATTATGGCATGATGGAAGAAGGGCGATGTTCCGGTTCCGGCTCGACGGTTCCTCCGGGGTCCCGCCCTACCTGCAGCTGGTGCACCAGGTGCGGCAGGCGCTGCTGCTGGGCTACCTGCAGGAGGGAGACCGCCTGCCGACGGTCAAGGACGTCGCCGCCGATCTGGTGATCAACCCGAACACGGTGGTCAAGGCCTACCGGCAGCTCGAGCACGAGGGGCTGGCCGGCGGCCGGCCGGGTCAGGGCACGTTCATCACGGCCGCTTCCGCTCCGGTCGCTCCGGAAGCGCAGCAGGACCTGCGGGCCTCGCTAGAGGCCTGGCTGCGCGCCGCCGATGAGGCCGGGCTCGACGACGAGGCAGTGACGGCGCTGATCGCCGTGGCCCGCCGCGACCTGAAAAAAGGGAAAGAGAGGGTCCGATGACGCAGCACGACGCCGACGGCAGCGTCCCGGCACTGCGGACCGGCCGGCTCGGCCGGCGCTACGGCACGGTGTGGGGGCTGCGGGACTGCACGGTCGAGGTGCCGGCCGGCGCGGTGGCCGCCCTGGTCGGCCCGAACGGCGCGGGCAAGACCACGCTGATGGAGATGATCACCGGGCTGCTCGCGCCCACCGAGGGCCAGGTGTCGGTCTTCGGCCAGACCTCCCGCGCCGGCACGGCGGAGACGCTGGCCCGCG
Source organism: Streptosporangiaceae bacterium (assembly GCA_030038015.1). Taxonomy (GTDB): domain Bacteria; phylum Actinomycetota; class Actinomycetes; order Streptosporangiales; family Streptosporangiaceae; genus JASHPR01. The sequence continues at coordinate 14,376 of JASHPR010000069.1, read as the reverse complement.
TCGGCTACGTCGCCCAGGACCACCCGCTGTACCGCGACTTCACCGTCGCGGACATGTTCCACCTGGGCCGGGCGATGAACCCCAGCTGGGATCAGGGCCTGGCGGCCGCGCGGGTGGACGCCCTGGGCATCCCGCTCAAACGCAAGGTCAAGGGGCTGTCCGGCGGGCAGCAGGCCCAGGTGTCGCTGACCATGGCGCTGGCCAAGCGCGCGCCGCTGCTGGTGCTCGACGAGCCGCTGTCCAGCCTCGACCCGGTCGCCCGGCTGGAGTTCATGCGGGACCTGATGGCCTCAGCCGCCGACAGCGCGCTGACCTTCCTGATCTCCTCGCACGTGGTCTCCGAGCTGGAACGGTTCTGCGACTGGCTGATCATCCTGTCCCACGGCCACGTGCAGCTCGCCGGGCCGGCCGACGACCTGCTCGCCGCCCACCGGCTGCTCACCGTCCCGCGCGCCACCCCGGACGCCCAGCTGCCCGGGACGGCCATCCACCGCACCGACAGCGACCGGCACTCCACCGTGCTGGTCCGCGCCGACGCGGTCCAGCTGGCGGTGCAGGGGCACGCCGGGTGGCCGGCCGACCCGGTGAGCTTTGAGCAGCTCGTCATGGCCTACCTGCAGCGCTCATCCCGGGCGTCAGCGACAGGCAATCCCGCCCCGGCCGTGCCGCAGCCCGGGCCGAACAGCAAGGCGGTAACACGATGATCTGGGTGAGCTGGCGGCAGCACCGCAGCGAGGCCATTGGCTGCCTGGCCGTGCTCGTCGCGCTCGCGGTGTACGCGATCCTGCTCGGCACGTCGATGCGCACGGCGTTCAGCAACGACCACCTGGCCGGGTGCCTGGCCAGCAGCCAGGGATTCGCCTGCCCGGACGGGGTCGGCGCGTTCATGAACGAGTTCGGCTCCGAGGTCAACATCGCGTTCTGGTCCGTGGCCCTGATCGTCCCCGGGCTGATCGGGGTGCTGGTCGGCGCGCCGCTGATCGCCCGGGAACTCGAGTTCGGCACCTGGCGGCTGACCTGGAGCCAGAGCGTTCCGCGGGCCCGGTGGCTGACTGTCAAGCTGGCCCTGGTCACCGGCGGTCTCATCGTCCTCGGCGCCGCGATGACCGCGGTGATCACCTGGTACCGCGCGCCGATGGACCGGCTCACCGGGCACCTCCAGCACAACATCTTCGACTACGAGGGCCTGGTCCCCACCGCCTACATCCTGTGCGCGTTCGGGTTCGCCGTGCTCGCCGGGCTGCTGACACGCCGCAGCATCCCGGCCATGATCGCCGCGTTCATCCCGTGGCTGGCGATCCGGCTCGTGGTCGAGTTCGTGTTCCGCCCCCACTTCATGACCCCGCTGACGATGGCCCAGCAGCACTGCGCGCCGCCGCCGGCCGGATGCGGTTACGGCATCAGCAGCGTGCCGCAGCCCACCGGCCACATCGGCGACTGGGTGCTGGGTATTAAGGGCAGCGACCTCATCTATCAGCCCGCCGACCGGTTCTGGCCGTTCCAGTTCATCGAGGCCGGCATCTTCGTCGCCCTCACCGCCGCCGCGCTCGGCGCCGCGATCTGGCTGCTGCACCGGCGCGCCGCGTAGCCGCCTGATCCCGCGGGCAGCCCCGGTCAGCAGAGCAGCCGCCCGCAGATCGGAGCCGGGCAGGGGTTTCGGGCAGCCGGAACCAGTTCTGGGCCGTGGCCACATTGCGCAGGCGTGCACTTATCCTCCGTTCGGTGACCACATTCCGGGCATATCAGGCGAAGAACGAGCTCAATCGAAGGAAAAGTCGCTGACGATCATGGAGCCGGCCTGGCTCACGGCTGTTCAGTCAGGACCGGGAGCCGCTGGCAGACAGCGATCCCGGCCGACGCAGTCCCGGCACACCCAGTCCGGCAGCCGCCAACAGAAGCATACCGCTCGGTATTACATACCGAGCGGTATGCTATAGACTGGCAGCGTGCCCAGAGGGATCACCAAACGCCGGCCGGCGACCGTCGGCGCCCTGCTCGACGCCGCGATGGAGCTGTTCGCCGAGCAGGGCTACGGGGCGACGTCCATCCCCGAGATCTGCGCCCGGGCCGGGCTGACCAAGGGCGCGTTCTACTCCAACTTCGCCAGCAAGGACGCGCTGTTCCTGGCTCTCCTGGACCGCAGCTGGCAGCGGCGGGCGGAGCGGATACGCCGCGTCATGCCGACGAGCGAGGCGCTGGCCGAGGCGCTCGAAAGCCGGAGCCCGCTGCCGGTCCTCGAGGTGGACCGGCAGTGGACGCTGGTCTCGACCGAATTCTCCCTGCACGCGATCCGGCGGCCCGAGGTGGCGGCGCTCCTCGTGAAGCACGAGGCCCGGGTCCGGGCCGACCTGGCCAGCCTGGTGGCCGAGGCGCTGCGGCGGGCGGGCCGCGTCCCCACCATCCCGGTGATCGAGCTTGCCCGGATGATCGTCGCGGTGACCGAGGGGAACGACATCCAGGCGCTGACCGACGGGGCGGCCGGAGCCGCCGTCGGTGCGGATCTCGGCCGGCAGGCCATCACGGCGCTGCTCCGGCACTTCTCGAGGCCGGGCGGCGGCACCGAACCGGCTGCCCCTTCCCAGCCCGAGCACCCGGGAGGCCTTGCCCCATGAGCCTGCAGCACACCGGCATCCCCGCGCACGGACGGCCGGGCGCCGCCGCGTTCGATCCCCTCGCGGCCCTGGACGACCTGCTGTCGGATGTCGGCCTCTCCGCGGCCGAGACCGGCGGCAGCGTGACGTTCAATGGCCAAGACCCCATCGTGCCCGCCGCGCACCGTCTCGGTGCCTGCACCGGCATCCCGATCATGGCGGCTGCCGTGGCGGCGGTCGCCTTCCACCGGCGCCGCGGCGGCCCGGCCCAGGATCTCGCGCTGGACCTGCGCCAGGCGGTGCACGGCGTCACGCCGGGCGCGTTCTGGCACCCGACCCTGAACGGCGAGGTGGCCCCGCACCCGCTGGTGCTCGACAACCCGTTCCTGCTCACGCCGTACCGCACGGCGGACGGCCGCTGGATCATGGCGTCGGGGGTCTACCCCCATCTGGCCGCGAAATGGTGCCGCTTCCTGGACGTGCCGCCCGACGGGGCCAAGGTCGCCGCCGCCATCGGGCGGTGGGACGCGCCCGAGCTGGAAGAGGCGGCGAACGCGGCCGGCCTCCCGGCGTGCGTGGTGCGCGCTCCCGGGGAATGGCTGGCGCACGAGCAGGGGGCGCTGCTGGCGAGCCTGCCCGTCATCGGCCTGGAGCGCATCGGCGACGCCCCGGCACGGGACTTCGGCCCGGCACAGCGGCCGTTCAGCGGCGTCCGGGTGCTGTCCTTCACCCAGGCCATCGCCGGCCCCACCGTGGGCCGGACCCTGGCCGAGCACGGGGCGGAGGTGCTCTGCGCGACCTGCCCGAACGACTACGAGCACGAGTTCATTTACGCCGAGGCTAACGCCGGCTCGCGCAGCGCTTACGTCGACCTCGGGACCCCGGGCGGGCAGGACCGGGCGGCCGCGCTGCTGGCCGGCGCCGACGTGGTAGTCAACAACCACCGCACCGGCTCGCTGGAGCGCCAGGGGCTCGAGCCACGCCGGCTCGCGGAACGGTACCCGGGCCTGGTTTACGTCTCCGTTTCCTGCTACGGGTCGCGCGGGCCGTGGAAGCGGCGCGGGGGCTTCGACATGAACGGGTCGGCTGCCTCCGGCCTGATGACCCTCGAGGGAACCGAGGCCGAGCCCAGGCTCCCGGTCACCGGGATGATCAACGACTACGTCACGGGCTACCTGGGGGCGGTCGGCGCCTCCGCCGCCCTGGTCAAGCGGGCCGCCGAGGGGGGCTCGTGGCACGTGACGGTGAACCTGACCCGGAGCGCCATGTGGTGCGGCTCGCTCGGCCTGGTGGACCCGGCCCTGGCCGGCTGCGACGGGGAGCACAGCCTCCGCGAGCCGGTCCCCTGCGACGCCCCCAGCCCGCTGGGCGACGTCCACATGCTCGCCCCGCCGGTTCGCTTCTCTGCCACAAAGCCCTCCTGGCCGACGCCCATCCTCGTCCCGAGAGGGTCAGGCCGCGCCGAGTGGCTGGACGGGACGCCATGAGCTCGGGCGGCGTGCCGGATGGCGGACAGCCAGCGGACTTCCGCGGCCAGTTACCGGATCGCGGAGCGCAGGTACGGCGGCGGAGCCTGGACCTGAAGACACCGCCGAGACCACGAAAGCGCCGAACACAAGAGCCCTGCTCGCGGTGCGCAGGGCCAACGTCCCGGCTGCTCGCGCCGTAAGGTCCCAACCCCGCACCCGGTCGCGTCGTCATGCTTGGTGTCAGGTCATGCACCAAGAGAGCGAAACATGGTTAAGATCACAGTCCTCACGGTCGCCGTCCTGTCCGGAGGACTTGTCGCGGCGTGCGCCGCGCCGCACGCGCGGGCGACGCCCAGCGTCGTCGCCTGGGCGGACCATCCGGCCACCCAGGTCCCGATTGTCCTGCGCTCCCCGCCCTACTCGACCGGCGCCCGGCCGTGCGGGCCGGCCGACCTCAGCGTGTCGCATGGCGAGCTGGGATACGCGACCGGTCACACCAACGTGGAGGTCTTCCTCACCAACCATTCCGCCACCGTGTGCTGGCCGGACGGCTACCCCACCATCGCCAGGGTGGCGGCGGACGGTACGGTCACCCCGCTGCCGGCAGGGCACGGCTCCTTCTTCGGCAACCCGGGTCCGTCGGCGAACATCAAGCCCGGCCAGACGGCCGCCGTCAACATCTCCGGGTGGGACAGCTGCGTGCTCGCCATGGACGGTGAACACCAGGTCTACCCGGAGCTGCAGATCGGGCTGCCCGGGGGCGGGACCGTGGCTGTCTACGGGACCGGGTTCGACGCGATCTGCGGGGTGTCGGTCAGCCCGTTCGGAGTCCCGGCCGACCAGCCGCAGGGGCCGGCGCCGTCACCGCTCACCGCGCGGATCACCGCGGGTCGCACGGCCCGGGCCGGAACGGACTTCGGCTACCTGGTCACCTTGACAAACCCGACCGCCAAGCCGTTCCCGCTGCGCCCATGCCCGAGCTACGCCGAGTCCCTCGGCGGGCTCATGGGTTCCGGCACGGCAAAAAGTCAGGTGCTCAGGTACTACTACCTGAATTGCACCACGGTGCAGGCGATACCCGCGCACGGCTCGGTGACCTACCAGATCAAGCTGCCATTGCCGTCCGGGCTGCCCGCCGGCTTTTACTCCAAGCTCGACTGGCAGATCCAGGGCGGCACGGGCCCGGCCGCGGTCACATCGCTCACCGTCGAGCCCCATGCCTAGCCGGCATCGGTGATGATCCAGCCCACTCTGAGCAAGACACCGCGGCGCCGGGCGGCCAGCGACAGCAGGTGCGCAATCAGCCCACAGGCGGCGCCCGCCCCGCCGGTACGCACCAGCAGCCGGGGCCCGCCAGCATGCAAAGACCCGGCGGAGCGCCGCCGCATCTCGCCGCGCCATCAGCAACGGCCGCGCGGATACCGCGCCAGGCTCCGCGAGCGACGTCATTGTGGGTGCTTCACGCCCCCGCTGTGACCGGCGTCGTCGAAGCCGGCGCCGCTGCTCCCTTCGTGTCTACGATCTTGTTCGCCGTGTACGCGCCGGCCGAGACGCCCATGAGCGTCAGCAGCGCCGCAGGCACCGGAGGCAGGCCGTTCTTGGGCTGCGTCAGAAGCTGCACCGCGAAGTAAACGAGCGTGATCAGCGTGAACGTGACGTACTGCAGGTCCGCCCAAGCGACTGACCCGTCATCAGAGGTTATGAGCTCAGCCAGTCCTCTGGCGAAACCCTGCATGCCGGCTGGAACAGGATTGCGCACGTACACCCGAGGAGACTGAAGCTTTTCCGCCGCTTCGGCTGGAGTACCCGTCTGCGGACCGCGGCCGCCGTTGCTGCTGACCACGGCGGCTTTCGCGGTCGCAGCTGCTGCTACGGGCAGGCCAAGCAGGGCGAGATACTCGGGGCGCCAGTTATTGCCGACAGCCGCGCTGAAGAGGTTTCCGCTGGGAAACGCCCGTGCCAGCAAGAGCAGGTCGATGAGTGCCCAGACCACCGCGCCGGTCCATATCACGACCTGGGTCTTGCTCGTGGACGCCCTCCCGTCCTCGCCGATGACGGCGGCCTTGAGTCCCCGTCGCCGGAAAGCGAGCGTCGAAAGGCTCGCATCGGCCTGGCCGGCATTGAAGATCCCCGATTGGTACCAGAGGAGAGTCACATGAGCCAGCGTGGCCAGGGAGGCCAGGTCGAGCAGTGCGACCAGCGCGGCGGCCGCCCGGTGGGCGTCGCTGAACCCCGTTGCCAGCGCGACGAGCACGCTCAGCAAGACCGCGATGGCAAGGAGGAGGATCGTAAAAGGCCACCACCCCCGGCCAACGGCCGGCCGGTCTGGAAACCGTCCGGCAGGCTGACCTGCTGGCAGATTACCCGCCGGCTGCGACAGCGACGGTGATACTGCCGTTGGTGCTGGTTGCGTCCCTCCTATCGTGATAAGCGGCGGACGAGGCTCCCCCTGGCCTTGCTGTGGCGGAGCATCATTTGCGTCGACGTTCACCGAATCGGTCTGCGCTTCGCCGTCCGCCGACCCGGCCGCGGTCGCCTGCGGCCCTGCACCCGAGCTAGGAGCTTCCTCGTTCATGCAGTCCTCCCAGGCCGCTGAAGAGCAACTTCCCTAACGTGTCGAGACGGTCGAGGGAGGGCGTGGGAGATATCCTGCACGAGGCCGGTGACACCGTCATCGCACGCGCAGCATTGACAGCGAGCCTTTTCAGCATACGATCCCGCCACCGCCACCCCCCCAAAGGTCCAGGGCCCCCACCGGCCGCGCAGGATTAGTATTTCCTGAAAACAGGCGCCGTTCTAGGCCTATCCGGAGATAGGTACTTCAGACCTGCCTCAGTCAAGGCGATATGTGGCGCGCCGGGGGTGCCCTCGTAGCGCCTGGAAGGGATGGCCAGCCAGCGCGGCTGCCAGATGAGCCGCCCAGGCCCTTGGCCATGAGGGTCTCGCCGACTCTGGCCCGGCGGTGGGCCTGGGCGTTCGTGCCGATGTCCGCGTCGATGCGATCCGCTGCTCCCAGGCACTTCGGCCACGGCTTGGTGAAGCCGGTAATTCGTTCGCTTCTGATTCGCGCCCGGGATCCTGTAGCGCTGGAGTCGGAGTATGGCAGCGCCCGGCCCGAGGGCCGGGCGCCAGCAGATGTTGCCAAGAGCCTCGCGGGCCGGGCCAGGGCACACAACAGTGCTGGCCCGGGGTCGGGCGCTGGGTCAGCCCTTGATCTCGATCCGGCGGGAACGTGCCTGCGCCGCCTTGGGCAGGCGCACGGTCAGGATGCCGTCGGCCAGCTGAGCGTCGATCTTCTCCGCGTCGGCGTCGGCGGGGAGGCTGGTGCGGTAGGCGAACTTGCCGTGACGGCGGCGCAGCGGCTTGCCCTCGGCCTCGCCCTTCTCCTCCTCCTTGACCTCGCCGGTGATGCGCAGCTCGTTGCCGCGCAGCTCGATGTCCACGTCCTCGCGTCTCATGCCGGGCAGCTCGGCCCGCACTAGGTAGGCGTCATCGGTCTCGTCGGTTTCCACTTCAGGCATCCACGCGTCCGGGCCGCCCTCACCGGCCGGCTCGAAGAACTGGGCCATGCGGTTCCACATCTGCGCGAACTCACCGAACGGGTCCCAGAGCTCGCTGGGCCAGCCGCCGCGCCACCGCATCACCGGCCGCTGACGGCGTGGTGCAGGCATGTTCATCCTTTGCTCACCTCCAGTTCTGCAGCCACATTCGCTGCAGTGACCAAAGCCCGCCGCAGCTACGGCGCGCCCGTCCTGACAGGAATCCCCTACCGTCAGCGGGCTGGCCTGAAACGCCCGCACCGGCCATCTGGGGGGCCGCCAGCAGGATCCCGCCAGCAGCGGGCACGGTCATGGCCGGGAAGCGAACTTCAGATGAATCCGGCGTGCCACAGCCAAGTCCGGTGCGGGCTCCGCGTCGCGGCGGTCGCGTGCCGTGAGAGCTGCCGGTCTCGGCGCCGCCGGATCTGCTCTGCTGGTCCAGGCGGGTGGGCTGGCGGAACCGGCTGGCGTCGGCGGTGGCGGGGTTGATGCCGGGTTGCGGACCTCGGCGCGCCAGCGGCCGAAGCCGGCTGACTTTGACAGCTAGCAGGGCAGGCCAGCGCCGTGATCACCACGGCTCGTGCCTGCATCGTCCGCTTCACCTTGTGCTCCTGCTGGCCGCCGGTCGCGCTCCGGGCCCGCCACCGCCCTGGGCCCTGGCCGGCCGGTGCCCTGCGGGCAACGCCGCTGCCGGCGGCTGGCAGCTCCCCGCGTGATGGCACCTGGCAGGTTCCACTCGTTCTACCCTGACACGACTGGCCGGGATGGCTCGCCCCGGCGCCACCCGGACGGCTTGAATCTGGTTATTCCGGCGGCTCAGAACCTGGCTGGCACCGCGGCCAGCGAAACCTGCCTGGTGCACCACACCCAGCCGAAAGGTCATAACAGCGGATCAGGCGCAGTCCGCAGCGCCTTCAGCAGTCACGTCCGGTCTTATCGGCGGGTGAGGCGTAGCCTCTGGTCCGTGGCAGGGTCAGCGCAGGCTCCGGGCGCGGCGGCTGTTACGTCGGCGGTCACGACGTCATTCGCATTCGGCTGGCAGATGGCAAGGCTCTACACCGGCCCGCTCAGTTCGGCTGCGGAGCCTCGGCTGGCGGAAGATCTGCCGGGCCTGAGCGACCTGCCAGCAGCCCAGCTGGTGAAACTGGGTCTCGAGCAGGCCGACGTGGCGCTGAGCCGGCTTAAGGCGTTCCTCGGGGACGGGCCGCTTCCGGCCACGGATTCGGTGCGGGCGGAGACGGAAAAGTCTCCCCCAGACCGCGATGCCATCCGCAGGGCGATCCTCGACCTGCACGTCGCGGTTCTGGTCCGGCTGACCGCCGCGGACTACCGGCTGGGCAAGGCGTACGGCCTGGGCAGGGCGCTGGCGGACACATGTGCGGCGGCGCATGGCGATGAGACCGAACGCCGGCAGGCACTCGTCCATCACCTGGAGCCGCACCGTGCGCAGGTGATCGTCGCGTGGCTTGACGATCTGAAGACGGTGCTGCCGGCGCACGCTAGCCACGGCGTCGCCGACTCGCTGCGGCGCTGGGAACGCTGGGCCGAAGCAGCCGGCCTGGCAACGGCTGATCCCGCGGCCGTCAACAGCACCACGCGCGTGCTGCACCGCTGCGGGCAGCGGTGGCGGGCGATCCTCTCTGGCGAGAAAGCCGCCACGGACGTGCTGGAGACCGGCGACTACGTGAGCGCCGCGCGCGGCACAGTGGCCCGCGCGGCGGCGATCGCCCGGGCGCTGGCCCTGCGGCTCTGGGCGCCCCTTGCTGTGGCAGCGCTCTTGATGGGCATTGGCATCTGGCTGATCATCGCCAACCACGGCACCGCTCAGGTGATCGCCGGCCTGGGGACAATCGCCGGCGGCCTGGGCATCACGTGGCGCAGCGCGGCAGGATCGCTTGAGCACCTGTCTCTCGATGTGGTCCGGCCGCTGTGGGAAGCACAGATCGACGCGGCCGTGGCTGCCCGCCTGACTCCCGCGCCGCAGCGTGACTACCTCCCAGGATTTCAGCGGCCACGTGGCCGGTGGCGCCGAGCGTGGCATGAGCTCCGAACCGCGGATCCCCAAGCGGCGCGCGGCGCGCGGGCCAAGCCGGATCCCAGTCAGCCTGGCACCGCGCAGCAGCAGGGCGGACGCGATCTGTGACGGCGACGGCCGCTGGCACAGCTGGCCGGTACTGGCGCTAGCGTTGCAGGACGAGCCGCGCGGATGCTGGCGCGGGCCGTCTTTAACGTTCAGAGGGGCGGGCTGGTGATGGCATCTCCGGGCGTTTTCGCTGATCTCCGCTCGCTGCGCGCGTGCTGGCATCCGGTCGGTTTCGCGGCCCGGCTGGCCGACAAGCCGGTGCATGCCAACCTGCTCGGTGAACCGCTGGTTGTGTGGCGCGGAACAGACGGCAGCGCCCGGGTGATGTCGGATGTGTGCGTGCACCGTGGCACGGCGCTGTCGCTGGGCACCGTCAGCAACGACGAGATTGTGTGTGCCTACCACGGCTGGCGCTATCGCGCGGACGGACGGTGCGTGGCCATCCCCCAGCTTGCTGACCCGTCACGGGTGCCTGCGAAGGCGCGGGTCCCGGCGTTCCGGGCACAAGAGCGCTACGGCCTGATCTGGGTGGCCCTGGAGGAACCTCGATGGCCGCTTCCGGAAGTTCCCGAGCTGGAGGACGCCAGCTGGGCCGTGGTGAGTGCCGGGCCGTATGCCTGGCAGTGCGACGCCGCGCGCCAGGTGGAGAACTTCACCGACTTCGGCCATTTCCCATGGGTACACCCAGGCCTCCTCGGCGACCCGGCGCGACCCGTCGTCCCGCGTCATCACGTGCGGACCGAAGGTCACGTGCTGCACTACACGATCGTGCGGCCGGAGGCGCCGAACTCCGATGACTTCCCGGTGTTCGGCAACGAGCAGGCCGGGCCGCCGGAGCGGCACAGCCGGTACGAGCTGCACCTGCCATACACGATCGCCCTGCGGCTCGGCTGGGGCGGCGAGAAAGGCATGGTCTACTTCTTCGCATCCCAGCCCGTCGCGGCTGACCGGTGCATCGGGTACGTGGTGATCGGCCGGAACTACAACCTCGGCCAGAGCGAGCAGGTCATCCGCGACTTCGAAGATACGATCTTCGGCCAGGACCAGGTCGTCGTTGAATCCCAGCGGCCCGACCGGGTTCCATTCGACCTGGCGGCCGAGCTGCACCTGAAATTCGACGCCGTCGCCGTCGCCTACCGGAAGGCGATGCGGGCCAGCGGCCTGGCCGCAGGCTCCCCCGCCGGCATCGAGGCCTGGCCCGCCGTCTGAACCACCGCCCGGGCAGCTCCGTCCGCGGACGGGCCGCGGACGCCTTAGCGGAGATCGGTCTGCGAACGTCCGGCAATTAGGCTGGCGCAGATTACGCACCAACGGAGGCGGGCCGTGGCAGATGTCAGGATCCCCACTGCGCTGGGCGGGATGCCTGGCTATCTGTCCAGCCCCAGCAGCGCTGGCCCGTGGCCCGGGGTCGTGGTGCTGCACGACGGGTTCGGCATCGATGAGGCGGTGCGTGAGCAGGCGGACTGGCTTGCCGGTGCCGGGTACCTGGCCCTGTCCGCTGACCTGGGATTCTGGGGGCGCCCGTCAGCGTGCCTGCTCAGGATGTTCCGCGATCTGCGGGCCGGCCGGGGCCAGACCTTCGACCAGGTGGATGCGGCGCGGGCCTGGCTGGCCGGCCAGCCGGGCTGCAACGGCCGCCTTGGCGTGATCGGGTTCTGCGCTACCGGCGGGTTCGCCTTGCTGATGGCGGGCGGTCATGCATTTTCCGTGTCGAGCGTCAATTACGGCCTGGTGCGCAAGAACGCGGCAGATTCTCTGAACGGTGCCTGCCCGATCGTGGCCAGCTTCGGAGCCAGGGACCGGTCGCTGCGGATGGCACCGCAGCGGCTGTCCCGGGCACTTGAGGCCCTCGGCATCGAGCACGACATCAAGGTGTACCCGGACGCCGGGCACGCCTTCCTCCACCAGCCCACAGCCCGGTCAGGTCTGGTCGTGGGCGTGCTGGCGCGGATAACCCACGCGCGCTACCACGAGGCGTCGGCACAGGATGCCCGGCGCCGCATTGTCTCGTTCTTCGATGCCCACCTGAAGATCTGACGGCCGTCGGGAAAGCCGCGTCAGGAACCGCCGGGCCCGCCGTCACCACGACCGGGCGCGACTGCCGGGGTCGCTGGGCACCCGGCTGCCGGTGAGCCACTGGGCGTAGGACTGGGAGTCATCAATGCCCAGTTCTATGCCATCGGGCAGGGCCGGGGCGAACACGAGCGCGGCGGCGGCCTCAAGTTCGCTGCGTGCCACGCTGGCCGGGCCGTATGCCTCGAACCCAAGGGTCCACCAGGCCCGGCCGCCCGCGCGAAGCTCGGTGAGTTCCACCTCGCACCCCGGTTCCTCGCCCGGCCCACAGACGTGCAGCCCGCGCTGGCCGCCGGCTGCCGCGAACCGGCGGATCAGCTTGTGCACCGTGCGCCACCCCGGCAGGTCAGCACCGTCCGGGCCGGGCGGGTGACAGGGAAACGACCACTTGTCCCACGACTCCAAGCGGCCGCGGGCGCGCCCTGGCACCTCCAGGATTCCCGGGCTGCCCTCGTACACCTTCACTTCCAGCGCTCTGCCCTCGCGGAGCTTGACCGACAGCCCACCCAACTGCGGATCGACGAGATAGGTGTCTTCGCGTGCTTCCACGCTGGCCGGGAAGCGCGCAAACCATCCGGTCGCGGCGGCCTCCAGCGGGCCCGGGAGGATCCAGCGCACCTCCAGGCTGCGCACATTCGCGGCGACCGGGATCTCAGGCTGTGCGGCTGTCATCGTCCTCTGCCCCCCTACGCTAGCGTCGGCCGCGCGGCTGCGTGCTCTCCCGCCCCATCGCCGGCGCGCCGGCCGCTAGATGCTCCATACCCGCTTCTGCGCCGCCGGGCCTTCGCCCAGCCGGCGGGTGCGAGGATCCGCCAGGACATGCCCGCCGCCGCCTGGCGGCACGGGACTCGGCCCGGGAGGACGGGGAGGACCACTGCGACGTGGCCGGTGGACTGGGGCCTACTCCGGCGGCAGGAAGTAGTGTCCCTGCTCGAGGTCCTCGAGCATCCCGACGCCGGCCGGCTCCCAGCCCAGCAGGGCGCGGGTGCCCTCCGCGGACGCCGGGCAGTCGAGGCCGATGAAGGCGCCCAGGAAGCCGAAGTGCCCGCCGGCGGCTCCGTCAGCGACCTGGCCCACCGGGACGCCGAGGTGGCGGCCGATGACCCCGGCGAGGTCGCGGATGGCCACGCCCTCGTCGCCGACGGCGTGCAGCACGCTGCCGGCCGGCGCCTGCTCGGCGGCCAGGCGGAAGAGCCTCGCGGCGTCCAGGCGGTGCACGAACGGCCAGCGGTTGGACCCGTCGCCCAGGTAGCCGGCCAGGCCGCGCTCGCGGGCGATACCGATCAGCCGGGGCACGAAGCCGTGGTCGCCCTCGCCGTGGCAGTCTGGCGGCAGGCGGACCACCGACGAGCGGACGCCCCGGTCGGCCAGGCGCAGCACCCGTTCGGCGGTGGCCAGGCGGGCGTGCAGGCCGCCGGCGTCGAGGTCGACGTCGCGTCCGTCCTCCTCTGTGACGACCCGGCCCGGCGCCAGGCCGAGCAGGCCGGAGGCGATCACGAGCGGACGGTCCGACCCGGCCAGGGCTTCGCCCATGGCGTCGATTGCCCGGCGGTCGGCGGTCGCCGCGCCGGCGAAGTCCCCGGCCGCGAACGCGACGTCGTGCTTGAAGGCCAGGTGGATCACCCCGTCCGAGGACGCAGCCGCCTTCCCGAGGTTTCCGAGGTCGTCGAGGTCGCCTCGCTCGACCTCCGCCCCGGCGCGGGCCAGCGCGGCGGCGGAAGTGCCGGAGCGGGCGAGGGCGACCACCTGGTGGCCGGCCCCGAGCAGCTCGGGGACGACGGCGGAGCCGATCCAGCCGGACGCCCCGGTGACGAAGATGCGCATGTGCTGACCTCCTGCGGCCGGCGGCCGTCCCGCGGCCGCCATGTCAGTTACTGACATCACTCTACCAGGGATGTCAGCGGCTGTCATCAGATGGGGCCGGCGGGCGGGACGCTGGCAGCCAGCGCTTCGCCGGCAAGCGGGAGGTGCGCCAGGCCTGGGCCACCCGGGCCGGCCGCGTCGCAGCGGCCGATCTGGACGGCTTACGGCAAAGGGGCCGATAGTGAAGGCGAGGCAACTCCGGCGACCCGCTGGAGTGCGGCGGGAGGACACTGGATGACCATGTCGGGGAGCGGGCCTTTGCCCGCCGAGGTCGACGTCGCGGTGGTCGGCGCCGGGTTCTCCGGCCTGTACATGCTCTGCCGGCTGCGCGGGCTCGGGTTCTCCGCCGTGGCGTTCGACGAGGCAGGCGACGTCGGGGGGACCTGGTACTGGAACCGCTATCCCGGTGCCCGCTGCGACGTGCCCACGACCGACTACGCCTACAGCTTCGACCCGGAGCTGGAGAAGGAGTGGACCTGGTCAGAAAAGTACGCCACGCAGCCGGAGATCCTGGACTACCTCCGGCTGACGGCCGACCGGTACGGGCTGCGCTCTGACATCGAGTTCTCCACGACCGTCACCTCTGCCCACTGGGATGAGCAGGAGAAACAGTGGAGGATCACGACTGACCGCGGGAAGGAGGTCTGGTGCCGGTACCTCATCATGGCCAGCGGCTGCCTCTCGATTCCGAAGTCCGCCGAGATCGAGGGCGCCGACCGGTTCGCTGGCCACGTTTACTTCACCAGCCAGTGGCCGCA
>JASHPR010000699.1 GCA_030038015.1 Streptosporangiaceae bacterium | reverse complement strand
AATGACCGTGTCCGGCCGTTGGGCGGATGATGGCAGCCAAACTATGTACTTCTCCCCCGGAGGGTGTGGCATGAAGACGCGAGCAGCGGTGCTCAGGGAACTCGGTAAGCCGTTCGAGATCGTCGAGCTCGACCTCGACGCGCCGAAGGCAGGCGAGGTCCTCGTCCGGTTCGCCGCGTCGGGCCTTTGCCACTCGGATGATCACCTGCGCACCGGCGACATCCCGGTCAGGTATCCGATCGTCGGCGGCCACGAGGGGGCCGGGATCGTCGAGGAGGTGGGCCCGGGAGTCAGCCGCCTCAAGCCCGGCGATCACATCGTCTGCTCGTTCCTCCCGGCGTGCGGCCACTGCCGGTTCTGCGCCCGCGGCCAGACCAACCTGTGCGATCTCGGCGCCCTGTTCGTCGACAACTGCCTGCCCGACGGCACGTTCCGGTTCCACGCGGGCGGCGAGGGCTTCGGCCAGATGTGCCTGCTCGGCACGTTCTCACAGTGGTCGACGCTCTCCGAGCACTCGTGCATCAAGGTCGACCACGACCTGCCGCTCGAGACCGTGGTCCTGGTCGGCTGCGGCGTCCCAACCGGCTTCGGCACCTCGGTCAACCTCGGCGGCGTGCGGCCGGGCGACACGGTGGTGATCTACGGCATCGGCGGCGTCGGCATCAACGCGGTGCAGGGCGCCGCCATCGCCGGGGCGATCAACATCATCGCGGTGGACCCGCTGCCCAACAAGCGCGAGACGGCGGAGTGGCTCGG
This sequence comes from Streptosporangiaceae bacterium, assembly GCA_030038015.1. GTDB lineage: Bacteria > Actinomycetota > Actinomycetes > Streptosporangiales > Streptosporangiaceae > JASHPR01. The sequence goes on along the minus strand of JASHPR010000699.1, from coordinate 5,151 downwards.
CGCCACGCACAGCGCGGCGGACGCCGAGCAGGCCCAGCGGCTGGTCACCGAGCTCACCCGGGGTGTCGGCGCCGACAAGGCCCTGATCACCGTCGGCGTGGTCGACCAGGACGTGATCGACGCGGCGTTCGCGGCCATCCGCAAGCACGGCACCGTGGTCATCACCGGGCTGGCCGGCCCGGGCAAGAAGACCATCCAGCTGCCCAGCTTCGAGCTCACCCTGTTCCAGAAGCGGATCGAGGGCGCGCTGTTCGGCGGCGGCAACCCGTTCGACGACATCCCGCTGATGCTCGACCTGTACCGGGCGGGCCGGCTGAAGCTGGACGAGCTGGTGACCACCAGGTACCGCCTGGACGAGGTCAACCAGGGCTACCGGGACCTGCTCGACGGCAAGAACATCCGCGGCGTCCTGGTCCACGAGCACTGAGCCACACCGCGGCCGTCGCCAACCGTTCAGTTTGAACGTTACGCCGCCGGGCCGGTCAGGCTCGCGAGCGTGACTCCTCGAGCGCGCGGCCGGTCAGGACCCTGGCCAGGTGCTCGCGGTAGCGGCGGCCGCCGTTGATGTCCTCGGGCGGGCTGGTTCCCTCGGCGGCGTGGGCGGCGGCATCCCGCGGGCCCGCGCCGCCGGCCAGGGCCTGCTCGACCGCGCCTGCCCGCAGCGGGGTCTGCCCCATGTTCACCAGCGCGACGCTCCCGCCCTGGACCGCCACGCCGACGATGGCCCAGTCGATGGCGCGCTTGGTGAACTTCTGGAACGACCACGCGCCCGGCGCCTGCGGCTTGGGGATCCGCACCTCGGTCAGCAGCTCGCCGGGCTCCAGGGCGGTCTCGAACAGGCCCCGGAAGAAGCCGGCCGCGCCGATCTCCCTGCTGCCCCCGGGACCCTGGGCGACCAGCGTGGCGTCGAGGGCCAGGACGACGGCGGGCAGGTCGGCCGCGGGGTCGGCGTGCACCAGGGAGCCGCCGATCGTCCCCCGGTGGCGCACCTGCGGGTCGCCGACCTGCCCGGCCGCGTGCGCGAGCAGTGGCAGTTCGCTGGCGAGCACGCCGGACCGGGCCAGCTCGTCGTGGGTCGTCAGCGCGCCCACGGCGATGTGGCCGCCGGAGTCACGGACGTAGCTGAGGTTGCGGAGCCTGCCGATGTCGATCAGCACCTCGGGCACGGCCAGCCGCAGCTTCATCAGCGGCAGCAGCGAATGGCCGCCCGCAAGGAACTTGGCGTCCTCGTCTCCGGCGGCCAGGTCAAGGGCCTCGTCTACCGACGAGGCCCGCTTGTAGGTGAAGGGTGCCGGGATCAACCAACTCGCCTCTCGCTCGCGGCCGGGGCAGCGGCCAGCACCGCCCTGACGATGTTGTGGTAGCCGGTGCACCGGCACAGGTTGCCTTCCAGAGCCGTCCTGACCTCTTCCTCCGTGGGGGAGGGGTTCTCGGCCAGCAGCGAGACCGCCGCCATCACCATGCCCGGGGTGCAGAACCCGCACTGCAGCCCGTGCTCGGCGCGGAAGGCGGCCTGCACCGGGTGCATCTCGCCGGAGCCGCCGGCCAGGCCCTCGACCGTGACCACCTCGGACCCGTCTGCCTGGGCCGCGAGCACGGTGCACGACTTCGCCGACGTGCCGTCCAGCAGCACCGTGCACGCCCCGCAGGACGTGCTGTCGCAGCCGACGTTGGTCGCGGTGAGGCCTGCCACGTCGCGCAGGAAGTGCACGAGCAGGGTCCGGTCGGCCACATCCGCCGCGACCTTGGTGCCGTTGACGGTGATGCTGACCTTCACTGGCCTGCCCCGCTTTCTGCGTTCCCGGTTGCTTCGGTGATCGCCGCCCAGACCCTGGCCGGCGTCGCCGGCATGTCGATGTGCCGGACGCCCAGGTGGCTGACCGCGTCGATGACGGCGTTCTGGGTGGCCGGGGTTGCGCCGATCGTGCCCGCCTCGCCGATCCCCTTCACCCCCAGCGGGTTGATGTCGGTCGGCGTCTCGCTCTGCACGAGCTCGAAGCTCGGCAGCTCCGCCGCGGTGATCGCCGCGTAGTCCGCCAGCGTGCCGGTGAGCGGGTTGCCCTCGGCGTCGTAGATCATCTCCTCGAGCAGCGCCTGGGCGACGCCCTGGGCGATGCCGCCGTGCCGCTGCCCCTCGGCCAGCACCGGGCTGACCACGGTTCCCGCGTCGTCGACGGTCACGTGCCTGATCAGCCAGGCCTTGCCGGTCTCGGTGTCGACGTCGACGACCGCGACGTGGGTGCCGAACGGGAAGGTGGGCGCGCCCGCGGCGTACCGGACGTAGGCGACGAGCCCGTCCGCCCCGGCGTGGGTGGCCACGTCGGCCCAGGTCCGGCTGGCCGCCGGGTCGCCGCGGACCTGCCAGGTGCCGCGCATGGTGTCCAGCTCGAGGTCGGCCTCGGCCGCCTCGAACATCTCCGCCGCCACCCGCCGGGCCTGCTCCTTGACGTCGAGCGCGGCCTTGTGCACGGCCACCCCGCCGAGCTGCAGCGACCGCGACGCGTACGTGCCCACGCCGTCGGGGATCAGGTCGGTGTCGCCGTGGATCACCTCCACCTTGGCCATCGGGATGCCGAGCTCGGCTTCCACGAGCATGGCCCAGGCCGTGTGGTGGCCCTGGCCGTGCGCCGAGCTGCCGGTGTACACGATGGCCGTGCCGTCGCCGGCGACGGCGAGCCTGGCGGTCTCGCCGGCCGCCGCGTCGGCCGCGGTGATCTCCACGTAGCTCGCCAGGCCGATGCCGAGCTGGACCACGTCGCCGCGGTCGCGGCGCCTGGCCTGCTCCGCGCGCAGCTCGCCGTACCCGGCCGCGGCGAGCGCCTTGTCCAGCGCGGTGGCGTAGTCGCCGGTGTCGTAGGTCGCGCCGGTCGGCGTGGAGTACGGGAACTTGTCCGGCGGGATCAGGTTCTTCCGGCGCACCTCGGCCGGGTCCATGCCGATCTCGGCGGCGAACAGGTCCATGGCCCGCTCGATCGCGGCCGTGGCCTCGGGCCGCCCGGCGCCCCGGTAGGCGGAGATCGGCGTGGTGTTGGTCACCACCACCCGGGAGCGGGTCTGCACCCGCGCGATGTCGTACGGGCCGACGGCCATCAGCTTGGTGAGGAACGGCAGGAACCCGCCCATCCGGGGGTAGGCGCCGGTGTCCTGCACCACGTCGAGCCGGTAGGCGAGGACGCGCCCGCCGGAGGTGCCGCCCAGCTTGATGGTCTGCTGCTGGGCCCGTCCGTGCGTCATGCCGACCAGGTTCTCGCTGCGCGTCTCGACCCAGCGCAGCGGCAGGCCGGTCCGCCGGGCCGCCCAGGCGACGAGGATCGCGTCCCGGTCGATGCCCACCTTCGCGCCGAACCCGCCGCCCACGTCCGGGGCGATCACCCGGATCGAGCCCGGGTCCATGCCGAGCGCCCCGGCCAGGATGAACCGGCTGATCTGCGCGTTCTGGGTGCTGACCCAGTAGGTCAGCTTGCCGCCGGTGAACCGGGCTGCGGCGGCGCGGCCCTCCATCGGCATCGGGGCGAGCCGCTGGTTCACGATGGTCCGCTCGATGACGGCGTCGCAGCCGTCGAAGATCGCGTCGTCCGCGGCGTCGCCCGAGTCCACGGCCATGTTCGAGTCCGTGCCGTCGAACAGCAGCGTCTTGCTGGCCAGCGCCGCGGGAACGCCGACGACGGCGGGCAGCGGCTCATAGTCCACACTGACCAGCTCGGCCGCGTCCTCGCCCTGGTAGCTGTCGTCGGTGATGACCATCGCCACCGCCTCGCCGACGTACCTGACCCGGTCCACCGCCAGCAGCGGCTCGGACCACACGCCGCCGAGCGGCAGCGGCGCACCCTCGTTGATCTCGCTGCCCGGCTCGGGAGGCGGCGGCGGCGTCAGGTCGTTCATGTCCTGGATGGTCAGCACGGCGAGCACCCCGGGCGCCTCGCGCGCCGCGCCGGTGTCCATGCCGGTTATCCTCGCGTGCGCCATCGGGCTGCGGACGAACGTGACCCGCGCCGCGCCGGCCAGCTCCGGCACCCGCAGGTCGTCCACGTAGGTACCGCCGGCCGTCAGCAGGCGCGGATCCTCGGTCCGCACCACGCGGGTACCCAAGATGCTCATGTTCTGGCTGCCCTGCCTTCCGGTATCTGGCCTGCTCCGGCCGCGGCCGGGAGCCCAGCCCCGCGCCGCAGCGCGCTTAGCATTCTGGCATCGGCGTGATCACAGGTACAGCCTCTCATCGGCCCGCTTGCACCGGGCCGGGGGACGGGGAATTCAGCACGTGATCGCCACCTTCATCACCTCTGCGGGCAGGCCGGGTTCCTTCCCGGTCAGCACGCCGGCCCTGATCGGCGCCTCCTGGTCCGGCATGCCGGCGCCTTGACTCCGTACCTGGGTACGGCGGCTAGCTTGGGTGACATGCCTGGGCTGACGATCGGCAAGCTCGCCGCCGCCGAGGGGGTCGGCGTCGAGACCGTGCGGTTCTACCAGCGGCGGGGATTGCTGCCGCTGCCCGAGCGCCGCGGCTCGGGATACCGCGAGTACTCCGACGCCGACCGGTGGCGGCTGGCGTTCATCCGCCGGGCGCGGCTGCTCGGGTTCACGCTCGGCGAGATCGGCGAACTGCTCGGCCCAGCGGAGGCGCGTTCCGCCGGCGAGATCATGCGGGCCGCGCAGGCCAAGCTGGAAGCGGTCGACGAGCAGGCCAGGCAGCTCGCCTTGCTCCGGTGCAGGCTGCGTCGGCTGGTCCAGGTGTGCGAGCAGGGAAACGGCGACGACTGTGTCGCGCTGCGCCTCACGGCCGGCGCCGAAGGGGTCAACGGGAAGGAGCGCCAGCCATGGGCGCGGTGAAGGTCGTGACCGACGAGAGCTTCGAGGCCGAGGTGCTGAACAACCCCCGGCCGGTCGTGGTCGAGTACTGGGCCGAGTGGTGCGGCCCGTGCCGGATGGTCGGCCCGGTGCTGGAAGAGATCGCGCAGGAGCACTCCGGCACGATCGACGTGGTCAAGCTCAACATCGACGAGAACCCGGTGACGGCGCAGAAGTACCAGGTCATGGCCGTCCCCACGATGAATGTCTTCTCCGGCGGCAAGGTCGTCAAGCAGGTGCTCGGGGCCAAGCCCAAGTCCGCCCTGCTGCGCGACCTCGGGGATTACCTTTAGCCGCCGGCAAGCC
>JASHPR010000698.1 GCA_030038015.1 Streptosporangiaceae bacterium | reverse complement strand
CAGAACCAGCGGTCGCACAGCGGGAACGTCCGGGCCAGGCCGTAGTAGAACGGCAGGTCAGCCTCTGACCAGTAGTTCATCGGCTCGGCCGGGTTCCCTTTGGGCGCGGTCACCTGGACGCTGCGCACGAACCCGTCGCAGCGCCCTCCGTCCCATTGCAGGTGGCTCGCGTGCCAGGACTGCGTGGGGGAGTACTTCTCCTGCACCGGGCCTGGCGCGTGGCGCATGGGGACGGCCTCGCCGCGCACGTCCGCGTTGGCCACGTCCGGCGTGCCGTCGGCGCCCAGCGGCAGCCCGTCACCGCGCCCGGCGAGCAGCCCCAGGTAGTTGTCGTAGGAGTGGTTCTCCATCATCAGCACGACGATGTGCCGGATGGCCGGCAGCAGGTCGGTGCCGGCGGGCTTGCCCGGGTCGGGCAGCGCGGTCATTTACGCCAGCCTCGGCGGAAGGCCGAACAGGCCGAACAGGCCGGTGTCGACGAAATTGTGGTGCCCGGTGATCCGGCCGCCGGAGACCTCGATGACCTGGAGGCACCACGGGACGTAACCGCCGCGGCCGTCCGGGTTGTAGCAGCCGAAAGCCGCGCAGCCGTTGGCCTCGGTGGCCACCAGGCGCGAGCCACGGCACTTGCCGCCAGGGCCGGTGAAGAACTTGCCCATCTCGGCCGGGCCGCGCAGCCAGAAGTCGAACGGCGGCATGGTCATGACGGCGTCCTCGTGCAGCAGCGACACCAGGTAGGTGATGTCGTACCGCTCGAAAGCGTCCACGTAGCGGGTGAGCAGGGCCTGCTGTCCGGCGCTCACCACCTCGGGCACCGGCTCGTCCGCTTCCCTTGCCGCCATGGTGGCCCGGGCCCGCTGCAGCGCGCTGTTGACCGACGCAACGCTGGTCTCCAGCAGCCCGGCGACCTCGGATGCCTGCCAGCGCAGCACATCGCGCAGGATCAGCACCGCCCGCTGCCTGGGGGGCAGGTACTGCAGCGCGGCGACGAACGCGAGCCGGACGCTCTCCTTCGCCTCCGCCAGCTCGGCGGGGTCGCCGCTTTCCGGCAGGACCTTGGCGTCGGGGACCGGCTGCAGCCAGACATGGTCGGGAAGGGTGGCACCGGTGAACGAGCCGGCGGCCCGGGACGGCCCCATGTCCATCGGCCTGGCCCGCCGCTGGCGGCTGCGCAGCATGTCCAGGCAGACGTTGGTCGCGATGCGGTACAGCCAGGAGCGCATGGCCGAGCGGCCCTCGAACCCCTCGATGCCCCGCCAGCCGCGCACCATCGCTTCCTGCACGGCGTCTTCGGCGTCGAATACCGACCCGAGCATCCGGTAGCAGTAGGCGGTGAGCTCGCGCCGGTACTGCTCCAGGTCCTCTCCCAGCGCCTGGCTGCCGCCCGCGGTGGCGTAATCAGCGGTCATGGCCCGACCATACCGGGGAGTCCCGACAAAACGGGCCCGCTCACCCGCGGCCACCGCTGCCGGGGGCCTGCCGCGCTCATGCCCCGGCGGGCAGCCCGGCCAGTGCGGCCTCGACGGCCTGTTCGGGCAGCTCGTAGTCCTTCAGCTCGCCGGACAGATAGTCGCCGTACGCGGGGAGGTCCAGCAGGCCGTGCCCGCACAGCGCGGTCAGGATGACCTTCTCCTCCCCGGTTTCCTTGCAGCGCAGCGCCTCCTCGATGCAGGCCGCCACCGCGTGCGTGGGCTCGGGCGCCGGCACGATCCCCTCGGTCCTGGCGAACCGGATGCCGGCGGCGAAGCACTCCGACTGCGGCTTGGCCACGGCCTCGATCAGGCCCAGCTCGTAGATGTGCGACAGCAGCGGCGACATGCCGTGGTAGCGGAGCCCGCCGGCGTGAATCGGGTCGGGGATGAACTCGTGCCCGAGCGTGTGCATCTTCAGCAGCGGGGTCATGCCCGCGGTGTCGCCGAAGTCGTAGGCGTACACGCCGCGGGTGAACGACGGGCAGGCCGCGGGCTCGACCGCCCTGATCACGGGGTTCATCCGGCCCGCGAGCTTCTCCCGCAGGAACGGGAACGTCAGCCCGCCGAAGTTCGACCCGCCGCCGGTGCAGCCGACGATGACGTCGGGTGTGTCACCGGCCAGCGCGAACTGCTTGATCGCCTCCTCGCCGATGATCGTCTGGTGCAGCAGCACGTGGTTGAGCACGCTGCCCAGCGCGTAGCGGGCGTCCGGGTCGCCGGCGGCGACCTCCACCGCCTCGCTGATCGCGATGCCCAGGCTCCCGGTGGAGTCCGGGTGCTCGGCGAGCACGGCGCGGCCGGCCGACGTCAGGTCGGAGGGGCTCGGGTGGACGGTCGCCCCGTAGGTCTCCATGAGCAGCTTGCGGTACGGCTTCTGGTCGTAGGAGGCGCGGACCATCCACACCTCCAGGTCCAGGCCGAACAGCGCGCACGCGAACGCAAGCGCGCTGCCCCACTGGCCGGCGCCGGTTTCCGTGGTCAGCTTGGTAACGCCCTCGGCCGCGTTGTAGTAGGCCTGCGGCACGGCGGTGTTGGGCTTGTGCGAGCCCGCGGGGCTGACGCCCTCGTACTTGTAGTAGATCCGGGCCGGGGTGCCGAGGTCCTGCTCCAGCCGGCGCGCCCGGAACAGCGGCGTGGGCCGCCACAGCCGGTAGACGTCGACCACCTCGTCCGGGATCGCGATGTGCCGGTCCGGCGAGACCTCCTGCGCGATCAGCGCCGCGGGGAACAGCGGCGCGAGGTCGTCAGGCCCGACCGGCTCATGGGTGCCGGGGTGCAGCGGCGGCGGCGGGGGCGACGGCAGGTCGGCGATGACGTTGTACCACTGCCGCGGCATCTCCGATTCCTGGAGTACGTACTTGACCTGGTGATTCATGGGCTGCACCCCGATGGCTGCTATCGAAGAGACGGAATTGAACGTAACGCTATCGGAGAGCCTGGTGGCTGAGGAAGGCGTCATGACCGGCAACCGAACTGCGCGTTCACGCTTGGCTTGGCGGGTGCCCACCGGATGTGGCGGAACGGGTGGCGAGCTTTCACCCGACCTGGCGAGGCTGTGCGCCCGGCCCGGCTTCACCTAATCCGAGCCGTTCTTGTCCTCTCGATCCGCCCCGGCGCTGCCTGTTCCCTGATCTGGCATCGGGCGGCGTGACCCCTGGCGGGCCGTCGCGCAGTAACGAGTGTGGCCCGACTCGCTGTCTTGCTGCCTCCTGGAGGACCACCGTGACGATTGTCCGCTTCGTGCTTGCTGATCCCCGAGCCGGACGGCAGTGCCGTGAACGGCCAGCAACTGATCGTGCTCGCCGACGACACGGGTCACCGGCGGTACCGCTCTGGCTGCAGGAGCGCGTGCTGCAGCGCCTGTATCACGCGTACTTCGGCGAGGGCCGGCCGGTGTTCGGCCAGGAGGCGCTGGCCGGGCTGGCGGCCGATGCCGACCTGGAGCCCGTCGCCGCCCGGCAGGCGCTCAAGGACGGCAGCTACGCGGACGACGTGCGCGCCGACGAGGCCCAGGCCGCCCGGCTGGGCATCAACGGAGTGCCGTTCTGCGTGGTCGCCGAGAAGTACGGCGTCTCCGGCGCCCAGCCAGAAGAGACGTTCCTGCGGGCGCTGCGCGAGGCCTGGGAGGCACCGTCCGGCTGAGCCGGGCTGGCGCCCGCGGGCCGTTGCCGGCGGCTATCCCTGGGGCACGGGAGCCCTTTCGTGACGTAACCTGTGCGGGTACGGATCGGTTGCAGGGCTGTGCCCTGCATGCGATGGTTGGGCCGTGAGGTCTGGCTCGGTCGGGCAAGGGCGGATGCGCTTCCTCATGGGCCTGACCGCCGTCGCCGCCGGCCTGCTCGTCTGCGGGGTGATGCTGCTCTTCATCGGCCTTGCCCTGCGCCTGGGATCGTCACGCGACGGGCATGGCTTCATTCAGGCCGGCGGGGTCATCGGGATCTGCGGCCTCGCATTCGGGGTGGTGCTGCTCGCCGTGCTGGCCGTTGACCTCGCCGACCGCGCGGGCTGTGGCGGCGCCGGCCAGCCGGGCGACAGCGGTGCCAGGGCCGGCCATGACCCCGTCCCTGCCGCCGAGCGGCTGAGCCCGCTGCCGCCGCAGGAAGCTGGAGCCGCCGCGCCGCCGCGGGAGACCGTCGGCGTGGCCGGCGGGTCCGGCTACGCCGACGGCGGCTGGCAACCGGACGTCGGCAGCAGCTGGAGCCCGGGTCCGGCCTACGCCTGGACCCCCGCGCATCATGACGGGGGCAGCGGCGATGACGACGACGCCTGGGGTCGGGCGGACCAGACGGAACCGGCTGACTGGGCTCACGAAGACCAGGAGGGCTGGGCACGGGCCGGCCACGACGGCTGGGGCATGGCTGGTGGCTGGGCCGGCGACGCCCCGCAGCAGTGGGCACCGCCCGTCGGCCAGGACGGCTGGGCGGCGGGTGGCCAGGACGGCTGGGCGGAGGGCGGCCAGGACGGCTGGGCAGCGGCCGAGGGTGAGGATGGCTGGTCGCCCGCGGGCGGCGATGGCTGGGCCGCGGCAGGTCAGGATGGCTGGGCCGCAGCAGGTCAGGATGACTGGGCCGCAGCAGGTCAGGATGACTGGGTCACGGGCGGCCGGGACGGCTGGGCCGCCGCGGGTGCGAACGGCTGGGACACCGGAGCCCAGGGCAGCTGGGACGCCGCCGGTCAGCAGCAATGGGGACCGCCCCCCGGGCAGCCCGCATCTGCCGGCCTGGGGCAATGGGCCCCGGACGGCGGGGACGGCTGGGGCAGCGGCGCCGGCCAGGCATGGGCTCCCCCCGGCGGGGACGGCTGGGATGCCCATGGCCCGGATCAGTGGGATCCGGCCGGGCCGGCGGAGGCCGGGGGCGCGGGGGCCGGTGACGCGCGGGCTGGTGGGGCGGGTGCTGTTGAGTCGCGGGCTGGTGAGGTGGAGGCCGGTAAGGCGGAGGCCGGTGACGCGCGGGCTGATGACGCGCGGGCTGGTGAGACGGATGCTGGTGCCGCCGATGCCGCCGCCGACGACACCTCGCCGCTGCCGGCGATCCGCGACGGTGACCCGCCGCCCCGGCCCTCCCAGGAGGATGCGCCCGTCTTGGCGCCCGGGCCCCGGCGGGACAAGCCAGCGCCGTTCTCGGTGTGGGAGCCAGCCATCGCAAAGAAGCCCGCTCCCGACGGCGGCCCGGCCAGCGACGCGAAGCCTGGCCAGGCCGGCCAGCCCGCCAAGGACGAGCCGCTGTCGGCCGACACTCAGCAGAAGCTGGAGCAGATCAAGGACCTCTACCTGACCGCCGAGGCGATCGGGGAAGACGCGCTGGTCCGGCACTTCGACCAGCTGAGCAAGATGCAGCGCTCGTTAATCCGCGAGTTCTTTGAGAAGGCCGGTCTGGGATCGGGTGGCAGGTCGGCGCAGCTGGCCGGCGGCCAGCCGGGCGGCGGCGCGGCCGAGCCCGCCGACGACCCGGCGGCCAAGGATCTGGATGATCAGGGGGCGGCCGTGCGGGAGCCGCCGGGTCAGGAGCCAGCGGCCAAGGAGCCGGCAGGTAACGGGGCGGCCGGCCCGGCCGACGCCACTGCGCTCAGCGCTCGTCATCCCAGAGCACCCGCCAGCCCGCGACCAGCCGCGCCGCCGCCGCCTGGCTGATCTCGACCAGGTCGGCCCCGACGTCGCCGTTCTCCCACTCCACGATCGCGGAGTCCGGCTCCCAGGCGAGCTCCCTGCGGAGTGCCTCGTCGACCGGTACTTTCCCGTCCGGGCCCGCGTACCTCCGGCGCGCCAGGCCGGACGGAGCCATCGCCGTCCGGCCGGTGCCGACGATGGCGTAATACGTCACGTCGCCCGCCATGGCGCTACACGCCTTCCTTGCGGAATTCAGGGATCGCCGTGCATCCAGGCGGCACCGGGACCGCGGCTGACATCCTGGCGTAGATGGACCGGAGCCGTTCCCGTTCAGCGGCCGGCGTCGCCGGATCCCTGATCGCCTCGTACAGGGGGTGCGCCCGCGCGGCCAGCTCCCAGCTCGCCGCCGTGTGGAACTGCACCTCGAAGACCAGGTCGTGCGCCGGGTCCCGCCAGCGGCTGTTGACGCCCTTGTACGCCGGGCCTTGCCAGCAGTTGCGCCTGACCTCGAGGTCGAACCCGTTGCCCTTCAGCCTGCTGTGCGCCTGCAGGGTCGCCTCGGCGTAGTGCTGGGGCTCGAAGATGAACGTGTAGCGGATGCCGTCATGCACTTCGAGCGCGAGCTCTTCGGCCGACTTGTCGGGGTGACGCAAGATCAGGTCGGCGAGCTTCTGCCGGAAACTGTCCGGCGGCTTGAGCGCCCGGCGCTCGGTATCCGGCAGCAGGTGCCCCTGCCCCAGCTGAGCGTCGATCCGGCGCATCGCCGGCGTCAGGCCGCTGTGGCCGTACCCGCCGAACACGTTCCTGCCCTCGGCTATCCGGCAGCGCCCCAGCGCCCGCTCGGCGACCTGGCACTCCTCAGGGGTGAGGTACCTGCCGTTCCATTCCCATGAGCCGTCCGGCCCAGTGATCGGCCTGCTGGCCTCGCCGTCCGGTTCGGCGTTGACGACGGCGTGGGTGAGCGTGTCGACCCCAGGCTCGGGTTCGCTCCGCGCATGCCCGGTGCCGCCCCGGCGGCTTGCGCGGTCGCTATCGGGCGCACCGTCCCAGCCTGCGGGGCTGTCCCAGCCCGAGGTGGTGTCCCAGCCCGGCGCGCCGGCCGTCGCGGCCACTGCGCCCTGGCCGGCCCTGCCCAGGTCGGCGGCGCCTTCCCAGGCGGGGCTGGTAAGCCAGGTGCCGGGCAGCCTGCCGGCCGCGCCGCCGTTCCCGTCACCGCCCGGCTCGCCGGCCATGTCCTGCGGGGCGTACGGCTCGCCACCCATGTCCTGCGGGCCGTAAGGCTCGCCCTCAGGGTGGCCGGCGGTGTCTTGCGGGCCGTAAGGCTCGCCTTCCGGCTGGCCGGCCATGTCCAGCGGCTCGTGGGGGTCAGCCTCCGGCTGGCCGGCCGCGTCCTCCGGCTCGTACGGCGCGCTGGCCGGCTCATACCGCTCGCCGGCCGGCTCGTAAGGCTCAGCCTCCGGCTCGTACCGCTCGCCGGCCGGCTCGTAAGGCTCAGCCTCCGGCTCGTACCGCTCGCCGGCCGGCTCGTACGGGTCGTCGTACGGCTCGCGGGCTGCATCCCCAGGCCCGCCCGCCGTCTCGTACGAACCGCCCGCTGTGCCAGGCGGCCCGCCGGTGAGGCCGCCGAAGCCGCCGCCTGGTCCGCCCGGTGCAGCGCCGGGCCGGCCGGCGAGTCCGCCGAGACCGCTGGCCGTGCCCAGCCTCCCGACCGCGGTGTTGCGGCCGCCCGCGCCGTTGCTGCTCGCCGCCTCGGCCGCCGTCGCACGCATCTCGCCGGGCGGGCCATGCTCGTGGTTCGCGGCCGCGCCGTTCGGACCGTGCTCGTTGCCGTGCAAGGGCAACTCGAGGTCCTTCAGCCTGAACACGGGCGGCTTCGCGGTCAGGTCGTCGTTGTACGGCGACGAAGGATGGCCGGGAGGCAGCCGCTCCATGCGCCGCCTCAGATCCCCGATCGACCCGGGCTCTCGCTGGTCAAACCCGTGCGGATGGTCGGTGGCCTTCCCATCCTGATGAGGCGCGCCGGGCTCGGTGAGCTGACCCCACCGGTCTTGCGCCCCTGGCATTGCCACGTCTCCCCCACATCGGCGACCAAGTCATCGTAACCGCCAGGTCAGTCAGGAATCCGGCGAAGCATTCTGCGGCAGTGCACTGGGCCGGCAAGTCGCCCGATCGGCACCATCTCGGCGAGCCAGTCAGCCGGCCGGCGTGACCCGGTGCACGGCATTGGGGCGTGCGGCGGGCACGGCGCCCGGGTGCAGGATCGAGGCGATCGCCTCAACGCCGTCCACCAGCCTGGGCCCGGGCCGCACCACGATGCCGTCGGCGTCGATCGCCCAGGTCGTGGCGGTGGGCAGCCTCCCGGCGGCCAGCCGCGCCTGCTCGATCGCGCCATCCAGGTGGAAGCCGCACGGGGCGACGAGGACGTGCTCCGGCTCTGCGGCGGCGATGGCCTCCCAGCTCGTCTGCACCGATCGCTCGCCCGGGCGCGCCGCGACCGGCTCACCGCCCGCCGCGGTCACCAGGTCGGGCACCCAGTGCCCGGCGGTGAACGGCGGGTCCACCCACTCGACGACCGCGACCCTGGGCCGCGTGCGCCCTGCCACCAGCGCGGCGGTGCGGGCGAGCCGGTCACGCAGCTCGCCGGCCAGCCGCTCGGCACGGCCGGGCACCCCAGTGCGCTGCCCGACCGCCAGGATCGAGCCGAGCACGTCCTCGAGCGAGTGCGGGTCGAGCGCCAGGACGTCGGCGTGGCATCCCAGGTAGTCCAGGGCGTCCTCGACATGTCCGGACGGCAGCGCGCAGACCCGGCACAAATCCTGGGTCAGGATCAGGTCCGGCTGCAGCGCCGCCAGGGCCTCGCCGTGCAGCGTGTACAGGTCGCCGCCTGCGGCCAGCTGCGCGCGCACGTAGCTGTCGATCTCGCCCGGGGTCATCCCCCGGGTGTCCCGGCCGCCCACGACCACGGTCTTCTGGGCGCGCGCGGCCGGCGGCTCATCGCACTCGAACGTGACCCCGACCAGGTCCTCGCCCAGGCCCAGCGCGTACACGATCTCGGTTGCCGAGGGCAGCAGGGACACCAGGCGCACCAGGCCAGGATAGGCACGAAGCGCCCCGGCCGGGGCGGGCGGCCAGGGGCCGGGGAGCGGGCGGCCGCGGCTCTTCCCCCTAGCCACGCGGCCGCGCCTGCGCGAGGATTGGTCCCATGATCTTCATCACCGCCAAGTTCCAAGTCCTGCCCGAGTACGCCGACCGCTGGCCGGAGATCGCCGGTGAGTTCACCGAGGCCACCCGGGCCGAGCCAGGCTGCCAGTGGTTCGACTGGTCGAGAAGCGTCGAAGATCCGAACGAGTACGTGCTGGTCGAGGCCTTCCGCGACGACGCCGCCGGGGCCGCCCACGTGCAGTCCGACCACTTCAAGAAGGCGCAGCAGACGCTCCCGCCGCACCTCGCCGAGACGCCGCGGATCATCAACTTCACGATCCCGCAGGACGACTGGTCCGAGCTCGGCGAGATGGCAGTGCCCTCCAGGGGCTGACCCGGCGCTGGTGGACCAGGCGAACCGCGATGGCCTGGGCCTGTTTACGGTCCCCGGTCACCCGTATTTCGGCGAGAAACTGGACGCGTACGCGCTGCTGTCCTTCCTCCCGGGCCGTACCGGGCGGACACGGTCACCAGCCTGCCAGCCGTCCCGCGCCAGGGGCCTGCCGCCCGGCAGGTCACTGGGGACCGGCCGCCGCACCCAGGCGTTGTGCGCGGCGCGGCCACGCTCGGTGAGGTGATAGACGAAACGGCGCCTTGCCCGCTGCTGGCCGTCCGGGCTGCGGGGCTCGGCGCACAGCAGCCCGGCGCGCTCCAGCCGCCGCAGCGCCGGGTACAGCGCCCCGGAACTCGGCTGGTACACACCCAGCGGCGTGGTCGCGAACGCCTGCCGGTCCTGGTCGTCCTGGCCTGGGGTGCGGCCGGGCTGATCATTGCGGTGCGCCGGTTCTCCTGGGTGCCCCGCCGGGGCTGAACGAGGGGCCGGCCCTGGCGGGTCAGGCCCGCCGCATCGCCAGGTGCGGCGAGAGCCAGAACGGCGGGAGGTAGCCAGCCAGGTCCGACAGCGGCAGGACCTCGGGCCGGAGCGCGATGCCGAGCGCCCCGGCCAGGAACTGGCGGCGGGTGGTCACCCGCTGCCACAGGCCCGGGTACCGCGCGGCCAGGTCGTCGCGCGAGGCCTCGTCGGCGAGCGCGACCCCGTCCTCGATGTTCGTCGTGTGGTAGGCGGTGCCGGTGGCCGGGATGATGTCCAGCTGCAGCGCCATGCCGGACCTGAGCACCACGTCGGAGCCCGCGTACACCGGGGAGCTCGGCCATTCGTCCAGGTGGATGAAGTGGCCGGGGTTGAGGTGCACGCCGAAGAACGGGTCGCCCAGCCTCCGGGCGACGAGATCGTAGAGCTGGCCCCCGGTGACGCCGATGCCCACGGTCTCGTACCACTCGGCCGCGCACGCGAAGTACGGTGCGACCAGCCGCTCGACGTAGTCGCTCACCGCGGCGGGGAGGTCGCGGGCCGACTCGGCGAGGAAGCCGCCCCGGGCGATGTTGCTGCCCCAGTAGCCGAGCGACGCGCTCACCGGGTCACCCGCCCGCATGACCCGGCCGGACGGGCTGGCCAGGCCGAGGGCCGCCCGCTCGCCGCTGAGCATCACCGGGTGGTAGGAGTACGGCAGGCCGGTCGGCCGGTACAGCGAGAACGCCTCGAGCTCGGTCATGCCCGGGCGCACGCCGTGCAGCATCCTGCGCATCGATTCGGACCCGTGCGTGGCCGCGAACTCGAAGCAGGCGATCTGGTCGGTGTCGCTGACCAGGCGCAGGCCGCGGCCCGGCTCGGTGAACAGGCCGGTGGCGTTCACCGGGCGGCAGCCGAGCGCCCGCAGCTCGTCGACCAGGAACGCCGGGGCGTCGATCCACTCGGCCGGGCGCGCGGTGTCCGCGGGGCTGAAGTACTTCCAGCCGGCGACGCCCGGCCGCGTCGCCGCGCCGCGGCCGATCCCGGCGCCGCGCAGGAGGTCGTCGAGCGGCGGGCTGGCCGACCGGTCCTGGCTCACCAGGCTGAGGCTCTGGTACAGCACGACCTCGACGCCGGGCGGCGCCACCTTCGCGTACGCCTGGCCCTCGTTGCCCACCAGCAGCACCGGCGGCCGCCCGGGCACCAGGATCAGCAGCGCCTCCTCGAACCGCGGGTCGTACCCGGTCAGGTAGGACAGGTTCGCGAAGTGCTCCCGGTCGGCGTAGACGATCAGCGCGTCCAGGCCCGCCTCGGCGGCCGCCCGCTGCGCGGCGGCGATACGTTCAAGATGGGTCTTTGGCGGAACCGACGGCTGCTCGGCCGGCAGGTCGTAAGCCGGCAGTTCGACGGCCGCCAGCTCGGCCGTGCCAAGCGCGGCCCGCCTCACGCGCCGGCCTGCGGCACGGGCGGGGAGGGCGTGTCCCAGTCCACGTCGCCGTCGGCGTTGTCCGGGCGGCCGACCAGCATGGTCGCGCCCCGCTGCAGCACGCCGGGGCGGCGGCGCTCAAGCCAGACCATGTAGCCGGCGCCGACGACGAGCGCGGCGACGAAGATGTACGGGGTGAGGCTGTACGGCCAGGTCGGGTACGGCCAGACGGTGACGAACAGCACCGGCAGCAGGGCCAGCGTGCCGATGCCGGGCAGCACCAGGTGCCGCCAGAAGCTGTAGTCGCCGGGGTGCTCGCGCCGCACGTAGGCGGTCAGCGCGATGTTGGCCATGATGTACAGCACGATGACCGCCAGCGTGGTGATCGTGCCGAGGAACCCGAAGATGGTATCCGGCGCCAGCAGCGTGCCCACCAGCAGGATCGCCACGATGCCGATGATCTGCTGCACCGCGATCGCGAACGTCGGGGTCCGGTGCACCGGGTGGATCTTCCCGAACCTGGCCGGCAGCGTCCCGGCCTGGCCCATGGTGTAGGAGACCCGCGAGGCCGCGTTGGTGCAGGCCAGGCCGCAGGCGACGGCGCTGTTGACGATCGCGATGAAGATGAACCACCAGCCGAAGCCCCACAGCGAGTGGCCGAGCGCGTAGTAGGGGTTGGCGTTGGACGCGAACGCCGCCATGTTGCCGGTGCCCCAGCCGATTGCGCTGGTGTAGGAGGTGAAGATGTAGAAGATGCCGATCAGCAGCAGCGAGAGCATCACCGCGCGGGAGATGAACTTGCCCGGGCGCCTGGTCTCCTGGGCCAGCGGGGCGGGCGCCTCGAAGCCGCTGAGCGCGAGCACCGAGAACACCATCCCGGCGAGGATGCCCTCGTAGTGATGCGGGGCGTTGCTGGGCAGCAGCGGCGCGGAGAAGTGCGTGCCGTGCCCGGGGTGCGCCAGGAACGTGAACGCGAGCGCGAGCATGATGAGCATCTCGATCCCGCCGAACAGCGCCGTGGTGCGCATCGAGAGCTTGATGCCGAAGTGCGTGAGCGCCCAGACGATCCCGAAGGTGACCAGCGCGAAGATCCACCACGGGATGCTGACGCCCGCCGCCATCTGGAACGTGCTCGACGCCAGGTAGCCGAGGAAGCCGATGGCACCCGCGGGCCCGATGATGTCGTAGATCAGGTAGCTGATCGTTGTCATGAACCCGGTGCGGGCGCCGAGCCCGCGGGTGGCGAAGGAGTAGTAGCCGCCGCTGGACGGCAGGTACCGGGAGAACTGCGAGACCGTGTTGGCGATGAAGAAGCAGACGATCGTGGTCAGCAGGAACGAGATCGGCATGTCCGGCCCCGCCTTGAGGGCGATGACCGGGAACGTGAAGACCACGTTGATCGAGGGGGCGATGTGGGTGATGCCCTGGAACACCACCTGCGGCAGGCCGAGCGCGTTGCGCTCCAGCTGAGCGGTCGAGGTGGTTCTGGCTGCCTGAGTGGCCATCGGAGGACCGCCTTCGTTGCGCAACCGGTTTCGTACAATTATGGGCGCGCCGGCAAGGGCGTCAATAGCCCGGGCGGCCGTCCCGATCTCGAACCGGTATCGTTCTCCGATACAGTTTGCGCAAGCGGTTAGTCGCGACGAAGCGATGGAGCGGACGTGACCACGATTCAGGACGTCGCCCGGGCGGCGGGGGTCGCCGCATCCACGGTCTCCCGGTACCTGAACGGCCAGCTCCGGGTGTCACCGGCCACCGAGGCCAAGGTGCTCGAGGCGGTCAGCGAGCTCGGCTACGTCCCGAACGCGCAGGCGCGCAACCTGGCCAGGCGGCGCTCCGGCGTGATCGGCTTCGTGGTCCCCGAGATCAGCAACCCGTACTTCGGCGCGATCGCCGACTACGTGGTCGAGGCGGTGGAACGGCACGGGCGGCTGGTGCTGCTCTGCTCGCACCGCAGCCAGGCCGTGCGGCAGTCCAGCTACATCGAGCTGCTGTCGTCCGGGGCCATCGACGGCATGATGTACCTCGGCTCGTTCCGGTCGAACGACCGGCTCGCCCGGGCGATCGCCGACGGGCTGCCCGTGGTGGTCGTCGACGAGCCGATCGCCGGGGTGCCGCCGGTGCACACCGTGGTCATGGACGACTACGCGGGCGGGTACCAGGCCACCAGCTACCTGGCGGCGCTCGGGCACCGCAGGATCGCGTTCGTGTCCGGGCCCAGCGAGCTCGGCTCGGTGCAGGAACGCTACCGCGGCTACCTCGACGCGCTGGCCAAGGCGGGCATCGACGCCTCCGGCCAGGTCAGCCTGGCCGGGCAGTTCACCGAGCAGTTCGGGATGAGCGCGCTGCCGCACCTGGTCGCCGCGGCCGAGCCGCCCACCGCGGCGTTCGTGGCCAGCGACTACATCGCGCTCGGCGTGCTGTCGGCCGCGGAGACGCACGGCATCCGGGTGCCCGAGGACCTGTCCATCGTCGGGTTTGACGACATCAGGTTCAGCCAGTACGTGCGGCCGCGGCTGACCACGATCCGCTCGCCGGTGGACCGGATGGCGCAGGTGGGCGTGGAGCTGCTGTTCGAGCGGCTGGCCGACCGCGACGCCCCGGCGCGCACCGAGGTGCTGCCGGTGGA
>JASHPR010000697.1 GCA_030038015.1 Streptosporangiaceae bacterium | reverse complement strand
CCGGGCGGCCAGCCGCCCCGCCGCCCGCTGCGCTGGCTCGGCGCGTGGCGCGGCCAGTGGCGGGACCGGGCCAGCGAGCGCATGCGGCGGCCGCAGCCCCTGCTGAAGCAGCGCCTGCCGTCCGGCCGCGGCGCCATGGAGCAGCCGAACATCACCAGTCACGGGGCGGATGTGCTCACCCTCCGGTTCTGGGTGATGGTGGCCGCGGTCGGCGTCGCCGCGGGCCTGCTCGGCGCGCTGATGATGCTGATCCTCTTCAACGTGCAGTACGCGGCGTTCGGTTACCACTCCGGCAGCGTGCAGCAGGGCGTCGAGCACGCATCCGCGATCCGGCGGATCGGCTCCCTGCTGATCGCGGGCGCGTTCGGCGGCGTCGCGTGGTTCCTGCTGCGGCGGTACACCGCGGGCGAGCCCTCCGAGATCGACGAGGCGCTCTGGAGCGGCGACGGCCGGCTGTCGTTCCGGCGCTGCCTGGGCACGTCGGTGATCTCCGAGGTGGTGATCGGCATGGGCGCCTCGATCGGCCGGGAAGCGGCGCCCAAGCTGCTGGGCGGCGCGTCCGGCAGCGTCCTGGCCGGCTGGGCCGGCCTGTCGGCGCCGCAGCGGCGGCTGCTCGTCGCGTGCGGCGGCGGAGCCGGCCTGGCCGCCGTCTACAACGTCCCGCTCGCCGGCGCCCTGTTCACCGCCGAGATCCTCATCGGCAGCATCTCCCTGCCGGTGATGCTGCCCGCCATCGTGTGCTCCTGGATCGCCGCCGCCACCGCCTGGGTGTACCTGCCGGACCGGGCCACCTACGTCGGCATCCCGGACTACCACTTCACGGTGTCGCTGATGGTCTGGGCGCTGCTGGCCGGGCCGGTCATCGGGCTGGCGTCCTCCGGCTACATCCGCCTCATCGGCTGGGTCTCCTACCACCGGGCCAGGGGCACCACGGCGCTGTTCGCGCCGGTCATAGCGTTCGGGATCCTCGGGGTCATCGGCATCTGGTACCCACAGCTGTTCGGGAACGGCCTGGACATGGCCCGCGACGCGTTCCTCGGCATCGGCGGGTTCGGCCTGCTGGCGGCCCTGTTCGCGCTCAAGCCGCTGGTCACGGCCATGTGCCTGGGCAGCGGCGCGTCGGGCGGCCTGTTCACCCCCACGCTCGCCACCGGGGCGGTGCTCGGCGGGGCGCTCGGCATCGCCTGGAACCTGGGCTGGCCGGGCTCCCCGTCCGGCGCGTTCGCCATGGTCGCGGCGGCAGCCATGATCGGCGCCGCGATGCAGGCCCCGCTGTCCGGCCTCGCCCTGGTGCTCGAGCTCACCCACAGCGGCTTCGGGCTGCTGGTCCCGATGATGGCGGCCACCGCGATCGCCACCGTCGTCGCCTTCTATATCGACGGCTACTCGATCTACTCCGCCCGGCTGCCCGCGTATGCTCCCGACAGCAAGCCCGCCCCGGCCAGGAGCGGCTGAGCTACCACAATCCCAGCAGCGAGCCGAGGCTGCGCGCGGCCTGGCCGCCCTCTTCCTCCTCGGCGATGCGGAGCGCGGCCGGCACGTCAAGATCGTCGGCCAGCGCGGCCCGGACGGCGGTCACGGCCGCGCCGCCATGGCCCGCGGCGCCACCGCGATCCGGGCGCCCCGCCGCGACCTGCAGCCGCTCCAGCCGCGCGGCCGCCGCGTCCAGGCCGCCAGGGTCGTAGTCCCAGTCACGGTCCCACCTGCGGTCCAGGATCAGCAGCCGGATGGCCGCTGCCGGGTAGTCCCGGAGCAGGTCGGTGACGAGGACCAGGTTCCCGGCGGACTTGGCCATCTTGGCTCCGGCCACGCGGACGGTCCCGGCGTTCAGCCCGGCCCGGGCGAACGGCGCGACCCCGGTCAGCGCCTCGGCCATGGCCGCCTGGCAGGCGTGGTGCGGGAAGCGCAGGTCGCCGCCCCCCGCCTGCACGTCGACCGCCGGGCCGAACGCGTGCAGCGCCATGGCCGCGCACTCGGCGTGCCAGCCTGGCCGGCCGGCCCCCCACGGGCTGGCCCAGGCCGGCTCCCCGTCGCGCGATGCCTGCCACACGGCGACGTCGAACGGGTCGTCCTTGCGCGGGTCGTCCGGGTGGTCCCCGTACTCCGCCGCCAGCCGCAGCGCCGCCGCGGGGTCCGGCATCGCCCGCGCGGCCGTGGCCGCGCCGCGGAAGTACACCTGGCCGTCCCGCTCATACGCGGCTCCCTGGGCGAGCAGGCCGGCGGCGAGCGCGATCACCTGGCCGACGAAGGCGTGCGCCCGCGGCTGGATCGCCGGCTGGGCGACCCCGAGCGCGGCCATGTCGCGGTCGAAGTAGAACTGCTGGATCGCGGCGAACCGGTCGTAGGGCGCGCCGGCCCGGCTCGCCGCGGCCAGCAGCACGTCATCGACGTCGGTCACGTTGCGGCACATGATCACCTCGGTGCCGCCCGCGTGCAGCACGCGGGCCAGCGTGTCCACCCACACGAAGGTGGCGGCGTGGCCGAGGTGCGTCACGTCGTAGGGAGTGATCCCGCAGGCGTACACCCGTGCCCGGCCCACCAGCGGGAGCGCCGTGCCGCCGAGCGTCACAACCGGCGGCAGGCCAGCGGCCAGCGTGTGATCCGCCGGTATCTGGATCATCGGCAGCCTCCCTGCGGCAGATTCCGGTGACGGCATTCTCGCCCGACTGCGAGGTTACGCCGACCACCGCCGGGACGGCTGCACCGCATCGCCGGCGGCAGGTGAGCCGCCAGCTCCTGGCCCGCGCCGGCTGCCCGGTGAACTGGTCCCCCGCCCGCACTCGCCCGCCAGGACGGAGTGCGCCGGTCCGGCTGGCAGCTCACCCGCGCTCCGTCACGGCCGCGAAGATCCTCAGCGAAAGGGGGCCAGCCAGCCTCCGCTGACCAGCAGCCCACCCAGCCGTACTTCCGAGTGCAGCCACGGCCGCCTGCGCTGGCCTATCGTGGGACGATGTACCGCCGCCCGTTCCCTGCGATGGTCCCGGCTCGCGCGGGCCGCGCCGCCTGGCCTTGCCAGCTGAGAGGAACCCGGATTGGACCAACGCGCGCACCAGCTGACCCGCAAGGACTTTGAGCACCTGCTGGCATTCCGCACTAGCCTGCGCCGGTTCCAGCGGTGGAGCGAGGACCAGGCGCGCGCGGCGGGGCTGACTCACGTCCAGCACCAGCTCCTGGTCGCGATCAAGGGCCATCCCGGCACCGAGCCGCCCACCGTCGGCGATCTGGCAGGCTATCTGCTGCTGCGCCATCACAGCACCGTCGAGCTGGTCGACCGCGCCGAGGCAGCCGGCCTGGTCCGCCGTGTCGCAGACAGCCGTGACGGCCGCGTCGTCCGGGTGCGGCTGACCGCCAGGGGCGACCGCATCCTCAGCAAGCTGACCCCCGCGCACCTGGTCGAGCTGCACGGCCTGGCTGCGGTCCTCGATGAGCTGGTCGCCGGCGCCGGGGCCTGACCAGGCTGGTCTGAAGGCCGACGAGCCCGCCGGCAAGAGCCAGCAACTCTATCGGAACACGATATAACAAGCTGTCAACTTGACATGCGCACATTCCACGCTAAACTTATATCGTGATACGATAGATATGGCGACGGGCCGGAACTGTCGTTGGCATCGTTCCCGGCCGATCTGGGA
>JASHPR010000068.1 GCA_030038015.1 Streptosporangiaceae bacterium | reverse complement strand
TCCCGCGGGTCAGCGGCAGGGCGATCGCACCGGAGCGGTTGACGGCAGATCTTCGTTCGTGAGGCCTCGTCCTCAGCGGCGTTGTGCCCACTCGGGAGGGTAGATGGACACATTGGGTTCCGGCGAGGCGAGCAAGGCCTCGGTTGGGACACTCGACATCTCCGGGCGCGAGGACGTCCACAAGCTGCGCGGCAAGGCGGTCGGGCTCGGCGGGGTGCTGTTCATCTCGTGGGCCGCGATGTCGCCGCTGACCGGGCAGCTCGGCAACGTGCCGATCGCGGTCGGGATCGGCAACGGGATCGGGGCGCCGGCCGGATTCTGGGTCGGGATCGTCATGCTCACGCTGTTCTCGGTGGGCTACGTGAAGATGGTGCGGAACGTGCCGTCCTCGGGCGGGTTCTACTCGTTCATCAGCCACGGGCTGGGTCGCCCGCTGGGCATGGGGGCCGGGTGGCTGTCGGTGTTCGCCTACGCGTTCGTCGAGGGCTCGCTGTACGGGGCGTTCGGCTACTTCGGCAACATCACGATCCAGCAGTTCTTCCATTTCGGCGTCCCCTGGCCGTACCTGGCGTTCGGGGCGCTGATCCTGAACCTGATCCTGGGGCACTACGACATCAGGCTGAGCTCCAAGGTGCTCGGGGTGGCGCTGATCCTCGAGGTCCTGGTGCTCACGATCATGGTCGTGGCGGTGTTCGCGCACGGCGGCGGGCCGACCGGCGTGTCCGCGGCCCCGATCAACCCGGTGAACGCGTTCAAGGGCCTGGCCCCGGGGGTGGGCATCTTCTTCGCGGTGTGGTCCTGGGTGGGCTTCGAGACGATCCCCAACTACGCCGAGGAGTCGCGCAACCCGCGGAAGATCGGCGCCCAGGCCCTGTTCATCTGCGTCATCGGCGGCGGCCTGTTCTTCGCCGTCTGCTCCTGGGCCGCGGTCACCGGCTGGGGCGTGCACGACGCGGTCAAGGAGGCGGCGACCAACGGCGGCAACTTCTACTACGGCGTCACCACCAAGTTCGCCGCCGTGTGGGTGACCGACGTCATGGAGTGGCTGATCCTGACCTCGTCGTTCGCCTGCGCGCTGTCGTTCCACAACACCACGGCGCGCTACCTGTACGCGATCGGCCGGGAGAAGATCTTCCACCCGCACCTCGGCCGGACCCACCACAAGTGGAAGAGCCCGCACGTGGCGAACGCGCTGACGTCGCTGATCGTGGGCTGCCTGATGGGGCTGTTCCTGGTCATCTGGTACACGAGCAAGTCGGCGCAGAACTTCGCGAACTTCGCCAACGCCCCTTACTACGAGCTCTTCGGCTGGTTCGCGATCGTGGCGACGTTCTCGGTGCTGGTGAACATGACGCTGTCCTCGCTGGCCACGATCCTGCACTTCCGCAAGCCTGAGTACCGGGCCGAGCGGAACCTGTGGACCACGGAGATC
Source organism: Streptosporangiaceae bacterium (assembly GCA_030038015.1). GTDB lineage: Bacteria > Actinomycetota > Actinomycetes > Streptosporangiales > Streptosporangiaceae > JASHPR01. Next base: position 6,818 of record JASHPR010000068.1, on the reverse strand, counting down.
ATCCCGGTCCTGGCGATCGCGGTCATGGTGGTGGTCCTGTGGCTGCTGTGGGCGAACCTCCCCAAGATCGGCGGCTCGATCATCTGGGTCAACATCATCCCCTGGCTCTGCCTGGCCTGGCTGGTCATCGGGGTCGGCCTGGCGCTGGTGCTGCGCAAGCGGAACCCGGAGAAGTACGACGTCCTCGGCCGGATGGTCAACTCCGGCATCATCAACTAAACCGCGCGTGCCCGGAGGGCGGGCCGTCAGTCGCCGGGGTCACCCCCGGGCCAGCGACTGGCGGCCCGCTCGAAGCATTCACGCGGCGCCCGGATGACCCCAGCGCCGATCTGGCCGCCGTCGCGGCCGGCCAGGCCGACGTCCATCACCGGCAGCACGCCGGTCTCGAGCACCTTGAAGACGTCCACGCCGGTCGGCGTCCCGCGGAAGCCGAACACCGGGATCCGGAACGTCGTGTTCTCCCCGGCCGTGATCTGGTACATCTCCAGGTTCCTGGCGATCATGGTGTCCGGGGACCCGCCCTGGTACTCCTGCAAGGTGAACGCGCAGGCCTGGGCGAAGCCGCCGAGGCCCACCGTCTCGGTGATCGGGCTCTCGCCGCCCATCCAGGTGATCTCCGACTCGTCGTGCCCCGGGAAGAGCTTGCCCTCGTGCACCGGCGTCGGCCCGCGGAACCACTCGCCGCCCAGCCCGGCCACCCGGATGGCGAACTCCTTGCAGCTGAACGCCATCGCCGAGACGACGCTCGAGCCCGCAAACCCGTCGATCGAGCCGGCGATCGCCTTGCCCGCGGCCATGGACAGCCGCAGGAAGAAGTAGTCGTTGTCGGCGACGTGCAGGAATGTCTCGCGCACCCGGTCGGTGTCGGAGCCGGCCATGTCCATCGCGGCGCCGAGCAGCTCACGGACGAACAGCAGCGAGGAGGCGGTGTTCCGGCTGTGGCACTCGTCGCCCATGCGCAGGCCCTTGGCGATCAGCGGCTTCAGCGGAACCCCGCCGGTGCGGCGGATCGCCTCGCCGACCACGGGCGCATACACGGTGTTCACGTGCTCAAGCCGCTCGTGGACGCCCTCGTCGTAGCACCCGTAGTTCAGCCGCCTGGGATCCTTGCCCTCGTAGAAGTTGCAGAAGGCGCGGTTGCCGTGGACGGCGTTCTGCACCACGAACACGGGCATCGACGCGGTGTAGATGCCGGCCAGCGACCCGACCGCGCCGAAATCCTGGCACGAGCGGACCCGCACCTCCCCGGCGTCCAGCGCGGCGATCGCCTCCTCCCTGGTCGCCGCGAGGCCCTCGAAGAGCACGCCCCCGATGATCGCGTCGCGCTGCCCGCCGGCGTACTCCGGCCAGGGGAGGGGGGCGCCCGAGGTGAGCACCAGGTTGCGGGAGTAGCCGGGTATCGCGTCCAGCGCCGGCTGCACGTCGACGACGACAGGGTCGGCCGCGCACAGCCGCTCGACCGCCTCGGCATTGGCCTCGGACCGGGTCCGGGTGGGCGCGGTCATCGGGCCACGAACCCCCCGTCGACCAGGATCGTCTGGGCGGTGATGTAGGAGGCGCGGGGCGAGAGCAGGAACTCGACGACCTCAGCGACCTCCTCGGGCTCACCGATCCTGCCCAGCATGGTGTGCGCGGCGGAGGCCTCCTCGCCGCCGGACACCGCCGCCATCGACGGGCTCATCGGGGCCCGGATGACGCCCGGTGCGACGTTGTTGACCCGGATCCCCCGCGGGGCGAGCTCCTCGGCGAGGTAGGCGGTGTACGCGGCGACCCCGGCCTTGGTCGCGCCGTACACCGACGCACCCACGAACCTGGCGATCTGCCCGGTGAGCGAGCCGATGTTGACGATCGCCGACCCGTCGGCGAGCAGCGGGGCGAAGACGTCGGTCACCCGCGCCATGCCGGCCACGTTCACCTCGAACATCAGGTCCATGACCGCGTCGTCAACCTTGCCCAGGAAGGTGTCCCGCAGCACCCCGGCGCAGTTGACCAGGCCGGCGAGCGGCTCACCGCCCAGGCTGGCGGCGGCCGCCTCCACGCTCGCGCGGGCCGTGACGTCGCCTTCGACCGCCCTGATGCCGCGGTTGCCGGCGTCGCCCCAGTCCACCGCGGCGATCTGCGGCGCCAGGTCCAGGGCGACCGCGGCCGACCCGCCGTCCCGCAGCCGCCGGCAGATCGCCAGCCCGATGCACCCCGCTCCGCCGGTCACCACCACAAGCCCCATCGGCCCGCTCTCCCCTCGGTCAGTTTCATGATCCCGGAGGATTGTTGCCAGATAGCGCACCAAATCCTCCGTGATCATGGACGGGCACCGCGGCCGCGGTGCCCGGGGCGGCCGGGACCGGGCCGCTGGCGGCCGCGCCGCCGCGGTAGCGGAGGGCCAGGCGCCCGATCCGCGCGGCGATGAGGTACTGGCTCGCGTTGAACGGCCACTGGGACACGATGCGCCCGGTGCGCGAGCGGAAGTAGCTGTCGGTCTGCGCCCACACCGTGCGCCGCAGGGCGCGCTGCAGCCAGCGGTCGTAGAGGCCGGCCGCCGCCGGCGAGACCTGCACGTCGCGCGCGCCGCGGGCGGCCAGGCGGGCGATCGCCCCGGCCGCGAACCTCGCCTGGGCCTGGTAGAACGACACGAGCGGCACGCTGTTCGTGTTGGGCCCGTACATGATGAAGAAGTTGGGGAAGCCCGGCACCATCATGCCGAGAAACGCCCACGGGCCGCCCGCCCACACCTCGTGCAGGTCCCGGCCGCCCGCGCCGGTGACCTTCAGGCTCGCCAGGTAGCTGGCGGCGTCGAAGCCGGTGGCCAGCACGACGACGTCGAGGGCGTGCCGGTTGCCGTTGTCGTCGACGACCCCGGTGGCGCTGAGCCCCTTCACGCCGTGCGGGACGAGCGTGACATGCGGCTGCAGCAGCGTCTGGTAGTAGTCGTCGCTCAGCACGGTCCGCTTCCCCTCGAACGGGAACGACGGCGTGAGCAGCTGGCGCAGCTCGGGGTGGCCGGCGAGCGAGTCCGCGAGGAAGGCCTCCGCGGCACGCCTGCGCCTGGCGTTGACCCGGCCGTTGCGCCTGGCGTGGCTCATCCGGAGCTGGCGGGCGTCGTAGCGCAGGTACAGGCTGAAGCGGTGCCAGCGGCGCACGAGCGGGTGACGGTTCACCCGGCGCTCCCGGGCGGTGAAGTCGCGGCTGCCCTTGGGCAGCAGCCAGTTCGGCTCGCGCTGGAAGACCCTGACCTCCGCGGCGCACCTGGCCGCCTCGGCCACCACCTGCACGGCCGAGGAGCCCGTGCCCAGCACGCCGACCCGCTTGCCGGCCAGGTCGAGGCCATCGGGCCACTGCGCGGTATGGCAGACCACCCCGGTGAAGCCGGCCCCCTCGCGGGCCAGCGGCGGGATGCGCGGGACGCTGAGGAACCCGACCGCGCTGATCACCGCGTGGAAGCAGCCGAGCGGCGCGCCCGACGCCGAGGTGATCTGGTACGCGCCGCGGTCCTCAAGCCAGGTGACCTCGTGCACCGTCTCGCCGAGCCTCAGGTGCGGGTGGAGGCCGAAGGTGCCGACGACGCGCTCGAGGTAACGCTGCAGCTCGGCACGGCTCGCATGGGTGCGGCTCCAGTCGCCCGGCGCGTAGGAGAACGAGTAGATGCAGGACTCGAGGTCCACCTCGGCGCCGGGGTACCGGTTGTGCCACCATGTGCCGCCGATGCCCGGGGCGCGGTCGAAGATGGTGAAGTCCGCAATGCCCCGCCGCTTCAGGGCCACGCCGGCGGCGATCCCGCTGAAGCCGGCCCCGATCACGGCGACCCGCATGGGCTACGCTCCGAATCGCTCGGTTCTTAGGTCTAAACAATAGACCTAATGCGCATAGCCGGTCAATGCGGGGGCCGGGCCGCGGCCCGCGGGCCCCGGCTGCGGGCGCGGGCTGCCCGGGAGCCAGGTCAGGCGGGCCCGGCCAGGCCGGCGGCGATCGCGTCGGCGGCTTCCGCCAGCCCTTCCCGGGCCCGGGACAGCCGCCCGGCGAACAGCAGGAACCCGTGCGGCATGTCCCGGTACTCGCTGCACCGCACCGGCACGCCGGACCTGCGCAGTGCCTCGGCGAATGCCAGCCCCTCGTCGCGGAGCGGATCGAGCCCGGCGGCGAGCAGGTACGTGGGCGGCAGTCCGCTCAGGTCGGTCACCTCGGTGAGCGCGGCCCGCGGGTCGTCTGGCGCCTTGCCGCCCCCGTACTGGGACCAGTACCAGACCATCTCGTCTCTGGACAGGAACGGGTCGTCGGCGTTCTCCTCGTACGACGCCGTGGTCATGGCAGGGTCCGTCGCCGGGTACAGCAGGCCAAGGAACGCCAGCGGCGAGTCACCGGCGTCGCGGAGCACCAGCGCCGCGGCAGCGGCGAGGTTGCCGCCGGAACTGTCGCCGGCGACCGCGAGGGGCCGCGCCGCCATGCCGATCTCGCCGCCGTGGCCGGCCAGCCAGCGGATGACGCCGACGGCGTCGTCGACCGCCGCGGGAAACGGATGCTCGGGAGCCCGGCGGTAGTCCACGGCCATGGTCGTGAGCCCGGACAGCCGGGTCAGGGACCGGCACATGCCGTCGTGGGACCGCAGGTCGCCGAAGACCCACCCGCCCCCGTGCAGGAACACCACCGTGCCTTCCCTCGCCGGGGCCGCCGCGCCGGCCGGCCCCGGGGCGGCCGGTCCGGCCAGCCCCGCCGGGCGATAGATCCGCACCGGGACCTCGTGCGCGCCGACCTCGATCGCCCGGTCCTCCACGGCGCCCACCTCTGGGGACTCGGTCAGGGGCTCGATCAGCTCGGCGAAGTTCCTGCGCCCGTCGGGGAGCGGCAGGGTCCTGCTCGACGGCCGCCCGGATGCGGCAAGCTCGTCAAGCAGCGCGGCGACCTCCGGATGCGCGGCGCGGGGCGGGGTGTTCTCATGCATAGTCCATCTGATAGACCATTGACCCAATTGGAGTCAACCTGCGAGGAAGGTGGCGGCCGATGCCGCCGAGGCTGCCGCAGACCGAGTCGACCTACGCGCTGGCACAGCGGGCGATCGAAGCTGGCGACGCGCCCGAGGCCGTCCGGCGGATCCGCCAGGCGCTCGTCGAGGCGGCGGAAGGACGCGAGCTGTTCCCGCTGTTCATCGAGCGCGGCCGGCGGTTCCTTGCCGATCGCGGCGTGCCGCCTGCCGTCGTGTCCGCCGAGGAGCAGCGGATCGTCTGGCTGACCGGAGTGGCATCGGACGACGCGCTGGACATGGGCCGGCAGTGGGCGGCGGTCGCGGAGCTGGCCGCCCGGGCCGAGCAGGCCTGCCTCGCCGGAGACGGCCAGGCCGCATCCGGGCTGACCGAACGGGTGCGCTCGGCGTGGATGGCGGTGCACGACCGCTTCTGCGACGTTGTCTGCGGGCTGTTCACCCTGGCAGCCAGGGAACTTGGCGAGCAGAGCGTCGGTGACATGTGGGACGACGCGATCGGCGAGATGTACCCGAGCAGGGAGGCGTACGACACGGCCCGCCGGCCGTGGCCGGAGTCGGTTGAGCTGCTGCTCGCGGACGCGGCCGTGTCGCTGCGCGGGCATCTCAGCGGGCCGGGGCGCACCGGGGAGGTGTCCCTGCGGGAAGAGGAGGACCGGTGGGTCTTCCGGTTCGACCCGTGCGGGTCCGGCGGCCGCACGCTGCGAGCCGACGCCAACGCCGACGCCATCGCCAGGGTGGGCCCGCCGTTCGGGTTCGGCGTCACCACGCAGGAGCATGACTGGGCCTGGCGGACCAAGGGGGTCTGCCTCTACTGCGCTCATTGCTGCCAGCTTCAGGAGCGGGCGTCCATCGCCAGGCTCGGTTACCCGGTCAGGGTCGTGGAGCCGCCGGTGTGGGGCACCGCCGGGCCGCGTGACCACTGCACGTGGAGCGTGTACAAGGACCCCCAGCTCGTCCCGGGGGAGGCGTACCGGCGGGTGGGCGCCGTCAAGCCCGGAGGGAGCGGGGCGGCCGGGATCACGGCGGGCGGGGCCGGAGGGACGGCGGTGATTGGGGCGGTGGACCTGGTCCCGGCCCATGAGGTGGTGACCGGGCGGCTGCGCCATGCCATCCACCTGGGCACCTACCTGCCCGGCGACAAGCTGCCGCCCGAGCGGACGCTGGCGCAGCAGCTCGGCGTGTCCCGGATGACCGTGCGCGAGGCGATCCGGGTGCTGCGAACCGAGGGCTATGTCTCGAGCAGGAGGGGTTCGGCGGGCGGCATCACCGTTCTCGGCCAGGGCGACGATGTCAAGCGGCTGCTGCGGGTGCTGCTGGGCCGGATGGCCGAGCTTGACGACAACTTCGGCTTCCGCGTCGCGGTTGAGGGCGCCGCGGCCAGGCTCGCCGCCCAGCGGCGGACCGAGAGCGACCTCGCCAGGCTGCGCCGGGCGTTCGCCGAGCTTGAGCAGGGCAGGGACAGCGCGCGGTTCGGAGCCGCCGACAACGTGTTCCACCTAGCGATCGCGGACGCCGCGCGGAACAGGTTCATGCGCCAGGCGATCGAGGACGTCCGCGCGATGACCTGGGTACCGCTCGACCAGGCGGTCTACCCTGTCTTCCCGTCGGCACACGAACACCACGCGCAGATCCTGCGGGCCATCGAGGACTCCGATCCCGACGCCGCCGAGCGGGCGGTCGTCGCCCACATCCGGCTCGCGCAGCGCGACCTTCACCGGGTGATCGAGTAGGCCGCCCGTGTTGCCCGAAACCCGCTAAAGGTCTAGGTTATGGCCCAAGCGCGGGGCCGGGCGCGGCGGAGCCGAGGGCCGACGGCGGCCCGGTGGCCCGGTGCGGCGGGGGCTGG
>JASHPR010000696.1 GCA_030038015.1 Streptosporangiaceae bacterium | reverse complement strand
GGCGCCGCCGCGTTCCTGGCCGGCGAGATGGCGGTGCAGCGGCTGCTGGCGCTCGGGCCGGCCCGGCTGCGCGCCGTCGCCGCGGTGCTGGCCCTCGCGACGGTGGCGATCGGCGCCCTCGCCGACCTGGAGGTGCAACTGGCGGTTCTCACGGTGATGCTGGCGGGAATGCTGATGGTGGAGAGACAGCAGAAACTGGCTGGCCCCGAGGCCGCCTCGATGAATGTCCCGTTGCAGGGGTTATAACCCTACTGCCGGTACATTCATCGCTCGCCGGCCGGGGCCGGGTGCCGGGGAGCGCCGCCGCCATCCGCCTCGGCCACCCGCAGGGTGGCGAACCACCCGGGCATGACCCGGCCACCGGCAGGGTCGCGAACCTCCCGGGCCGGGCACCGGCGCCGTTGCGGCAGGATGGAGGCGTGATCGAGCGTTACACCCTGCCCGAGATGGGCCGTGTCTGGAGCGAGGCGCACAAGTACGAGCTCTGGTGCACGGTGGAGACCCTGGTGCTGGAGGCGCACGCCCGGGCGGGCACGGTGCCCGCGGACTGCGTCGCCCCGGTACGGGCCGCGCCGCCCCCTTCCCCCGCGGCCGTGGCCGAGCTCGAGGCGGTCACCGGCCACGACGTGATCGCGTTCCTCTCCGCCTGGGCGGACAACACGGTCCCCAGGGAAGCCGCCGCATACGTCCACTTCGGCATGACCTCGTCCGACCTGCTGGACACCGCGCTGGCGCTGCAGCTCACCGAGGCCACCGACCTGCTGCTGGCCAAGGCCGCCGCGCTGACCGCGACGCTGCGGGACCATGCGCTGGCGCACCGTGACACGCTGCAGGTCGGCCGGACCCACGGCATCCACGCCGAGCCGGACGTCTGGGGGCACCGGGTCGCCGACTTCGCCTTCGCGATGGCCCGGTGCACCGAACGGCTGCGGCGGGCCCGCGAGGCGGTTGCCGTCGGCAAGCTCTCCGGGCCGGTGGGGACCTACTCCAACATCGACCCGGCGATCGAGTCCCGGGTCATGGCCGAGCTCGGGCTGCGCCCTGCCGATGTGGCCACCCAGGTCGTGCTCCGCGACGGGATCAGCGAATGGCTCAGCGTTCTCGCTCTGATCGCGAGCGTGTGCGAGGCGGTGGCCATCGAGGTCAGGCTCGGGCAGCAGACGGAGGTCGCCGAGCTTGCCGAGCCCTTCGGGCAGGGCCAGAAGGGCTCGTCGGCGATGCCGCACAAGAGGAACCCGGTCCGCTCGGAGCGGATCAGCGGCCTGGCGCGGGTGGTCCGCGCCCAGGTGGTCCCGGTGATGGAGGGGATCCCGCTGTGGCACGAGCGGGACATCTCGCATTCGTCCACCGAGCGGGTGGCGCTGCCGGACGCGGCCGCCGCCACGGATTACCTGCTCAAGGAGACGACGAGCCTGATCGCCGGCCTCGTCGTGGACAAGGCACGGATGCTGGGCAACCTGCGCATGACCCACGGCCTGATCTACACGTCGGCGGTGCTGCTCGAGCTGGTCGCGGCCGGGATGTCCCGCGAGGGCGCGTACGCGCTGGTCCAGGCCGCAGCCATGGACACCTACCGCACCGGGACGCCGTTCCGGGAGACCCTGCGCAAGCATGCTGCCGAGGAAGGCCAGCCGCTGGACGAGGCCAGGCTGGACGAGGCGTGCCGTCCGGAACGGTACGTCCGGCGGCTTGGCGTGGTCTTCGACCGCCTCGAGCGGCTCGCGTGACGCGATGAGGCACATCTACTCCGGCAAGGTGCGCGAGCTCTACGAGACCGACGACGGCGTGCTGCTGCTGGTGGCCACGGACCGGATCTCCGCGTTCGACTACGTGCTCCAGACGGAGATCCCGGACAAGGGGAAGATCCTGACCCAGCTTTCCCTGTGGTGGTTCGGGCACCTCACCGGCATCGTGCCCAACCACCTGGTCGACGCGCCCATCCCGGCCGAGTTCGCCGGGCGGGCGATGGCGTGCAGGCGGCTGTCCATGGTTCCGGTGGAGTGCGTGGCCCGCGGCTACCTTGCGGGCTCGGGGCTCGCCGACTACCGGCGCACCGGCGCCATCTGCGGGGTGGCGCTGCCGCCCGGGCTGGTTGAGGGCGACCGGCTGCCCAGGCCGGTGTTCACCCCGGCCACCAAGGCACCGCGCGGCGAGCACGACGAGAACATCCCGGTCTCGGCCGTGGCGGATCTCGTCGGGGCCGGCGTGGCCGCCGAGATCGAGCGGATCACCCTCGCGGTGTACCGCAAGGGCGCCGACCTCGCCGCCAGGCGGGGCATCATCGTGGCCGACACCAAGATCGAGGTGGGTTTCGACGCCGCCGGGACGCTGCGGCTCGCCGACGAGGTGCTGACGCCGGACTCGTCGCGGTTCTGGCCGGCCGACCAGTGGCAGCCGGGGCGCAGCCAGCCGTCGCTCGACAAGCAGTACGTGCGGGACTGGCTCACCTCGCCGGAATCCGGCTGGGACCGGCACGGCCTCCAGCCGCCTCCGCCGCTGCCCGAACGGGTGGTAGAGCGCACCCGGGAGACGTATGTGCGGGCCTACGAGAGCATCACGGGGCGTCGCTGGCGATAGGAATGGCGCGCCGCGCAATACAGCCCGGCCGGGCACCGGAACTCCGCCCATAACGTGCCGGAACGCCCGCCGGAACGTTACGGGAACCCCCCGCTGCTTACGCATAGACGTGGATCGGATACTCTCCGTAACATCGCCGTCATGGTCTTGGGGGGCTTGAGAGCGGTGGAATACTGGACGACACATGAATCAGGCTGCCTGGTATCGGGCGGCCTGCCGTCTGATTGGCCAGAGGCCACGGCAGTGCAGTCGGCGGGCCGGGGTAGCCCCGCTCACTCGACAGACGGGAGCACCAGCACTATGGCCACACGCCCTGAGACCCGCTATCGCGTGCGCGGCGGTCAACCGCTGCAGGGCACGGTCTTCGTGCAGGGCGCTAAGAACGCGGCCCTGAAGATGATCGCGGCCTCGCTGCTCGCCGACACGGGCCGCACGGTGCTCAGGAACGTGCCGGTGATCGAGGACGTGCGCAGGGCGGTGGAACTGGCCCAGGCGGTGGGGGCGAGCGTCAAGTTCCACGAGGCCGAGCGGACCCTGGTGGTCGACGCGTCCGAGCTGACCAGCCCGGTGCTGCCCGCGGAGATCGCCCGCAGGTTCCGTGCTTCGGTGCTGTTCGTGCCCGCGCTGCTGCACCGGCTCGGCGAGGCGACCATCGAGGGCATCGGCGGGTGCAACCTGGGCAGCCGCAGCCTCGACTTCCATTACCGCGGCTTTGCCAGGCTGGGCGCGACCGTTGACGAGGGCGACGCCACGATCCGCATCAAGGCTGACCGGCTCAAGGGCGCGCACCTGTACCTGGACACCCCGTCGCACACCGGCACCGAGAACCTGATGATGGCGGCGGCGCTGGCCCCGGGCACCACGGTGATCGACAACACCGCGATGGAACCCGAGGTGCTCGACGTCATCTCGTTCCTCAGCAAGATGGGCGCGGACATCACCGGTGGCGGCACCGGCTTCGTCACGGTCAACGGGGTGGAGAAGCTGAGGGCGGTCGAGCACACGGTGATGCCCGACCGCATCGACGCCGCGGTGTTCGCGATGGCCGCGGCGATCACCGGGGGCGAGCTGAGCCTGGTCGGCGCGTCCCTTGACCACTTCGGGGTGGTGCGCTGGAAGCTGGAGCAGATGGGCGTGGAGTTCTCCGCCCAGGGGGCCATCCTGCAGGTCCGCAGGGAGCGGGCGCTGCGCTCGATCAACGTGATCACCAGCCCGTTCCCCGGGTTCGCCACCGACCTGCAGTCGCCGATCATGGGGCTCAGCACCCTGGCCGACGGCACCAGCTACATCAGGGAAACCATCTTCGACGGGCGCTACACGCTGGTCGGCGAGCTCAACAAGATGGGCGCGAAGGTGGAGGTGGCGGACAACGCCGCGATCGTCCACGGGCCCACGGTGCTCAAGGGCGCCGAGGTCGTCGCGCACGACCTGCGCTCCGGCATCGCGCTGATCCTGGCCGGCCTGGCCGCGGAAGGCGAGACGGTGGTGGCGCCCGGCTACATGATCGACCGCGGTCACGCCTCCGTGGCGGCGCGGCTGACCACGCTGGGCGCGGATATCGACGTGGAGATGGCCGTCAACACGCCCTGATGTCCAGGTCAGCTGCTTGCAAAGGAGCAATTTCCGTTCCTTACGGCATGGGGTAACGTGTCATCGCTGCGGGGGCGCTCATAATTAGCTCTTTCCAGCGATCCTCTCCGTGGGTTACCAAATAGGAGAGGCTTTCTCACATCGCGTGAAGGCCGATGGAGATGGGACGTGACGTGGCCTTAGGAGCAGTGCCAAAAGGGGGGCACCGCCAAACCTGGCCTGGCACCGCCGCTGCGGCGGCGACGAGCAGGTTCGGCACGTTGTGAACGCGCCGAGCCGGGCTCAAAACGAGCTCACGATCGGCATCGTGGGCCCGCACGAGCTGGTTGAGCGCATCATGCTTTCCGGCACGTCGGCTGCTGCGAAGGCCGCCGCGGCCGCCGCGGAGGCCGGGCCGCCCCGGCGGCTGGTCGCCGCCGCGTACCGGGACGAGCAGGAAGCCGCCGACCAGGTCGTCCGGCTGGGCGCCGCGATCGACGTGTGCCTGTTCGCCAGCCGTGTCCCCTACGAGTATGCCCGCACCGCGGGCGTCCTCACCTGCCCGGCCACGTTTATGCCGCTCGGCGGCAGCGCCTTCTACGCCGCGCTGCTGCGGGCCGGCAGGCGCACCGGGGACGCCAGGGCGGCCGGGATCGATCCCGGCCGGTCCAGCGTGGACGTGCTCAGCCGCGCCGAGGTCGACGAGGCGTTCGCCGAGCTCGGCTTGCCCGCAACGGCCGTTCACGTGCGGGAGGATCTGGGCAGCCCGGCGGTGGTGGCCTCGTTCCACGAGCGGCTGTGGCGCCGCGGCCAGACCTCGGTGGCGTTCACCTGCCTGCAGTCGGTGGCCGCGCGGCTGTCGGCGGCCGGCGTCCCGGCCGTGACGCTGCGGCCGACGGGCAGCGACATCAGGGCGGCGCTGCGCACCGCCGCGCTGATCGGGGGGTACCGCAGGCTCGAGGACGCCCAGCTCGCCCTGGCCCTGATCGAGGTGCCGGCGTTGCGGGACGGCGGGCGGCGGGGCTCGCCCCGGCAGCCGCGCGAGGAACTGCGGCTTACCGTGCACAGGTTCCTGGTCCAGGAGGCCCAGCGCATCCACGCGGCGGTCAGCCCAACGGGCGACCACGGTTTCCTGATCGTCGCCACCCGGGGCTCCCTTGCCCGGGCGACCGAGGGATTCCGGCTCCCGCTGTTCGCCGAGCGCGCCCGCAGCGAGCTTGGCGTCACCATCGAGGTGGGCATCGGCATGGGCCGGACCGCCGTGGAGGCCGAGGCGCATGCCCGTGCATCCCTGGGCCGCGCCCAGACCGGCGGGATGCGCGTGGCCGCGCCGGGCAGAGAGGGCTACACGCCGATCCCGCCTCCCCGGCTGCCCGAGGCCGGCGCCCGCAGGTCCCGCAGCCTGGAGACCCTGTCCCGGCTCGCCGAGAAGCTCTCCCCGGGCGACGCCAGCCTGGTCGTGGACGCCGAGACCGCCGGCCAGCTGCTCGACGTCACCCCGCGCACGGCGCGGAGGCTGCTGCACATCCTGGTCGAGGAGGGCCTCGCCTGGCCGCTGCCGCCGAACAGGGCGCCGCAGCCTGGGCGGCCGCGGCAGTTCTACCGGCTGGTCGTGGAGCAGCTGGAGGCCCGCCGGCGTGAGGAGCCGGGCCGGCGCGCCGCCCGCCCGCTGACCTGACCGGCCCGGCGGGCGGCAGCTCGTCACCTCGCGGGGTAACGGCTGGTCACCTCGCCGGGTAACGGCTGCGCTCGCCGGGTAACGGCTGGTCAGCTCGCCCGGTAACGGCTGATCACCTCGCGCCCGAAGCGGGCCATCTCCTCGCGCTGCGGGGAGAACTGCAGCAGCATCAGGCCCACCCCGGCCTGCTCGTAGGCGCGGAGCCGGCCGATGATCTGGTCCGGGGTGCCGATCAGCCCGCTGCGCAGGCCGCGGTTGGACACGCTGTACTCCTCCAGGGACACCCGCGACTCGAGCTGCGAGCCCTCCACGAAGTCCTGGTAGGAGGCGTAGGCCTGCGGCGAGGACCGGATGTTGAGGATGCGGTCGAGCTCGGCCTGGGCCTCCGCTTCGGTGTCGCGGCAGATGACGTAGCCGGACAGGCCGAAGACCAGCGGCGCCCGGCCCGCCCGGGCCCGCCGGGCGTTCATGTCGGCGACCTTCCCGGCGATGACGTCGGGCGCGTCCCCGTGCATGACGTAGGCGTCTGCCCGAGCCGCGATGACCTCCTTCGCCTTCGGCGACTCGCCGCCCATGTAGACCGCGGGGATCCGGCTCGGCTTGGGCTCGAGCACGGCGCCCTCGAGATGGTAGAGGGCCCCGGCGTGGGTGACGGTCTCCTCGCGGAGCAGCCTGGAGACGACCTCCAGCCACTCGTCGGTGCGTGCGTACCTCGCATCGTGCACGTCGAACGGCGCGCCGTACTGCGCTGCTTCGTCCTTCCACCAGGACGAGACCACGTTGAGCGACAGCCTGCCCGGCGCGATCGTGTCCAGCGTGGACAGCGCCTTGGCGGTCAGCGAGGGCGAGTGGTAGTTGGGCCGGACCGCGAGCATCAGCTCGAGCTTGCCGGTGACGGCTGCCACCGCCGGCGCGAGGGTCCAGCAGTCCAGTGACGGCGCCCGGTGGCCCTTGATGTCGTTCAGGTTCAGCTCGGCGATGAGGGTCAGCTCGAAGCCGTGCTGCTCGCTTTCCCTGGCGAGGGCGCGGATGTAGGGCCACTCGATGGTCATGCCCTCGTCCGTGACGTTGCGCAGCCACCCGCCGAAGACGGGCATCCAGTACCCGAACCGCATCAGCCGTGCCTCTTTCCGGACTCCTCGGCCAGCAGCCGCCCGAGGAACGCCGCCACCTCGGGCAGCGCGGGCCGCAGCGCGGCGGCCTCGATCTCCGCGTTGTAGTTGGTGGTGGTGTTCACGTCGTAGGTGACCGTGCGGCCGTCCGCGGTCTCGATGAACTCGAACCCGGCGATCTCGACGCCGTTCCGCCGGGCGAACTCCAGGTACCGGCCGATGATCGGGTGGTCGAATCCCTCCCGAAGCGCGAACAGGCTCGGCGACCCGGCGCCGGCGGCGCACGCGTCGGCCGGGCAGAGCTCGAAGCCGCCGCGCCCGGTGTCGGCCGCGATCGCGTACACGAACGCGCCGCCCACGATCTCGACCCTGGTGATGAACGGCTGGGCCGGGGGCAGGTACTCCTGGAGCAGGCTGATCCCGTCCACCGGGGCCTGGTACCCGGGCGACGCCAGGTACGCGCCGAACTCGTCGTGGCTGGAGAACAGGCGCACCCCGAGGCCCTTGCCGCCCTGGTTGTGCTTGCTGACGAAGGGGACGGGCAGCTTCCCCGCGGCCGCCGTCAGCTCGCCGGCGCCGGCCACGGCCACCGTGCGCGGCACGTCGAACCCGGCGGCCCGCAGCGCGGTCAGCTGGGCGACCTTGCTCACCTCGAGCTCGAGCGCCCGCCGCCCGTTCACCACCCGCCGTCCGTGGGACTCGAGCCAGCCGAGGACGCCGCGCGCGTGATCCTTGGCGTGGGGATGCTGCCTGGTGTGCGACGACGCGCTCAGCCGCGACCAGAAGACCCCGCCGGGTGGGGGGCCATCCAGGTCGAGCATGCCGTCCCCGAGCAGCCACTCTTCGCAGGGCACGCCCGCAGCGCCGAGCGCCGCTCCCAGCGGCGCGAACCAGTCCGGGTTCTCGTGGAGCACATGAACCTTCACCGCTGCCCAGTCCTTCGCGTTTGGCGCCACGCACAGGCTATGGGACGGCCGGAACCCGTCGACCCGCCGGATTGCCGTGGCTGGCAGCTGCCCCGCGGCACCCCGCCCCCGGCGGCCCCGGGAGCCGGCTCAGCCGCGGCGCGGATAGGCCTTCGCGACCGCCAGGAACGCGTCATTGGCCTCGCGCTCGCCGATCGACACGCGTGCGCCTTCCCCGTCGTAGGGCCGCACGCTCACGCCCGCGCGGTCGCAGGCGGCGGCAAAGTCGGCGGTGTCGTCCCCGAGGCGCAGCCACACGAAGTTGGCCTCGGTCGGCGGCACGGCCCAGCCCTGGCTGCGGAGCTCATCGCAGACCCGGTTCCGCTCGCTGACCACGGCGTCCACGCGCTCGAGAAGCTCGGGCTCGGCCTCAAGCGATGCGACCGCGGCGGCCTGCGCCAGGGCGTTCACCGTGAAGGTCAGCATCGTCTTGCGCACCGCTGCCGCCACCGGCTCGTGCCCGACCAGGAAGCCGACCCGCAGCCCGGCCAGCCCGTAGGCCTTGGAGAACGTCCGGAGCACGGCCAGGTTCGGCCAGTCGCGGTACAGGTCGAGGCCGTCGGGCACGCCGGGGTCCCTGACGTACTCGGCGTACGCCTCGTCCAGCGCCACCAGGCAGTCCCCCGGAACCTGGCCGAGGAACTCCTCGAGCTCCGCCCGGCGCACCACGGTTCCCGTGGGGTTGTTCGGGTTGCACACGAACACCAGCCGGGTCCGGCCGGTGATGGCCCTGGCCATGGCCGCCAGGTCGTGTGCCTCATCGCGCAGCGGCACCCGGACCGACGTCACGCCGGCGAGATCCGACAGGTACGGGTAGGCCTCGAACGAGCGCCAGGCATAGACGACCTCCGCGCCCGGCTCACCCACAGCCTCGAGCAGCTGCTGGGTCACCCCAACGGACCCGCAGCCGACCGCCACATGCGATGGCGGAACGCGGAAGTGCCCCGCGATGGCCTCGGTCAGCTCGGCCGCGCCGTTGTCGGGGTACCGGTTGACGTTGCAGGCGGCATCGGCGATCACCTTCAGCACGGATGGCAGCGGGCCGAACGGCGACTCGTTCGACGACAGCTTGAACGACCTGCCGCCGGGCGCCGAAGGCGTCTTGCCCGGTTTGTAGGGTGCGAACTGGTCGAGGATCGGCCGGAATCGCGGAGACTGTGCGGACACCGTCGTCCTCCCGCTCGGGGATGCCGTGCTGACAGCCTAGCGCCGCGATCCTGGCTGCCCGGGCCGGGAGCACGGGGCGCGGCGCCGAGCGGTGCCCGTCCCGCCAGGTCGCTCGCCCATGCGCCAGCAGGCATCGCCGAGCCCGTGACGTCCGAGGCGTTAGTGATCAGAGGTATTAGTGATCAGAGCCGGGCCGCCTATTCCGACGAGGCCACGGCGTTTCGCCGCGGCCAGGAGAATTTCCCGCGGGCCATCTGAGCGCTGCCGTCAATACAAGAGCGTTGAGGTCCTGGGACGGGCCGGGATGAGCTTGGCGATGACCAGCCACGACGGGCTCTGGGCGGATCGTGAGCGGCCCGTGCGGCCGCGGACGGCCCTGCCAGGTGAGCCTGGGCAGCCTCCTGGCCGGGTGCCGCCCGCCGGGATGAGGCGCTCTGCGTCATGACCCCCAAGATGGGGTCATGACCGCAAGGGCTGGCCAGCATACGATTTAGCCCTCAGCGCAAATGAGCCGAGGGCGGGTATCTCCGTTCGCCCTGACCGGGAGGGGGGATCCGCGGTGCGGGGTAAGGAGGGAGATGCCCGTCCTCGACTGCTCGATAGTACAACTCGATTTTCGTCGGGGCTGCACGGCCCGCCCGGGCGTACTTCTCGCGAACCCTTCCCACGTACTGCTTCACGGTCTCCTCGCTGAGGGCCATTTTCCTGGCAACAGACTTCATCGGCATGCCGGTGGCGTAAAGCCGCAGCGCACGCGTTTCCTGAGGGCTCAGTACGGGCCGATCCGGGGCGTCGTCGGCGGCCAGGATGTACGCAAGTCGCGGCGAGATCCAGTCCATTCCCGCGGCGACGGCCTTAATGGCCGCCCGGACCTGCGAGGTCGCCTCGTCTTTCACCACGTAGCCGAGGGCCCCGGCGCGGATCGCCGTAAGGACGGAGAGCGGCCGGCCGGATGCGGACAGGACGAGGACCGCCGGCCCGGCGGCGCGGATCGCGGCTATGTTGCGCTCGACGGTCGTCCCGTCCCCGAGGTCGAGATCGAGCAGCACCACATGCGCGTGCCGGCCGGGCCCGGCGAGCAGGGCGTCGACGGTCGGCGCCACGGCTATGACGCGGATGCCGCTCCCCGCGGCCATGACCCAGCTAGCCACGCCGTCCAGCACGATGGGGTGATCGTCCACGGCTGCGACGTCGATCACACCGGGCACGCAGTCCTCCTTCATGGCTGCCCCGTCACCCCGCCACCGCGGGCGGCGCTGCGCTCCGCCACCGGACCTCCAGGCACCCCGCGCCGCTTTCGCCGAGGTCCAACCCGGCGCTCCAGCACGCCGGCGCGGGCACGCGCTGCTCGAGCGCGGCCAGGTCGGGGGCGCACGCGGGCGGCAGGCGGAAGGTCACGTACAGCTCGACATCTCCGCCGCCAGCGAGAACGGTGAGCAGCACCGGATGTGGCGGGAGCGCGCTCAGCACGCCGTCAACCGCCGCCAGGGTGGCCGCGGCGACCTCTGGCACCGGGCAGCCAGGAGCGCCGACCACCTGGACTTCCACCGGCAGCCCCCGTCCCGCCGCCGAGCGCAGCGCGGGCGCAAGCTCCGCCAGGAGCGCGGCCCCGCCACGCGGCCCGTCTGCCAGCGCTCGCCGCAGTTCCGCCGCGTGCCGGGCGCACCGCTCGCGCACGTTGGGGTCGGCCGGGTCCAGGGTTCCTGCGGCGATCTCCCGCAGCAGCGGCAGCGCGGCCATTTCCAGCAGGCTGAGCCTCCTGGACCGTTCCTCGCGAACCGCTGCCACCGCGGCACGCTCCGCAGCCGACCGGCTCGCCAGCACGGCGCTGCGCGCGGCCAGCTGGGCGTGAGTGCGCAAGGTCGGCCGGAGCGCGGCGAACACGACAAGCAGCGCCACCAGGGTGAACGCGGATGCCGCGAGCCGGCCCATGCCCAGCGGTGTCACGCCGAGCACCCGGACGATGAACACGGTGTGGGCGGCGAACACCCCGGCCGCCCCGCACACCCACACCCAGGCCGGGCGGCTCAGCACGACCAGCGAGAGCAGCCAGGCGGTCCCGTACACCGACCAGTCCACCGACCCGGTGGCGCCGTGCGAACGGCGGTCCCACCCGACCAGGATGACGGCACCGAGCGCGATCGCGATCGCAGCCGTTGCCTGCCGCCCGGTGAGACCACCCGCCCGGGCCCGCGGCACGAGCCACGCGGCGGCCGCGAGCAACCCGAGCCACACCCCGACCGGCAGCAGCGGCTGCCGGTAGTCGC